>NZ_JBHTGY010000027.1:0-2676 GCF_042676305.1 Paenibacillus sp. GCM10027630
CGACGAGGTTGATAGGTTCGGGGTGGAAGTGCCGCAAGGTATGGAGCTGACGAATACTAATCGGTCGAGGGCTTATCCATAAATATCTGCGATGTGTAACATCGTCAGAACAAAGCGTTGCTCGACGCTGCTTGTTTCGGATCTAGTTTTCAGGGTGCAAGCCGCCTTGAATGGAAGTAAACGATGCTTCTTGGCAGAAGCATTCAACAAGTCACTTTTGCGCAAGCAAAACACCATCGTTTGGTGATGATGGCGGAGGGGAACCACGCGTTCCCATCTCGAACACGACCGTTAAGCCCTCCAGCGCCAATGGTACTTAGACCGCAGGGTCTTGGGAGAGTAGGACGTTGCCAAGCAAAGCAACAGAAAAAAGCAGCTGATCTTTCGTAGATCAACTGCTTTTTTTGTATAATCGAATGTTCTTAGTTATGTTTGTCCATTGTTCCAAGAAAAGGTCTTATCCGACTAATAGAAAACATAGTTCACTTTTTAGTTTTTGTAATCAAATCGGTCACAGTTACAAATTCATAACCTTGCTTTTTCAACTCAGGTAAAATTCTACGCAGCGCTCCTACAGTTTGAGAACAATCACCCTGCAAATCATGAAATAATATAATATCCCCATTGTGTACGTTGGAAAGAACCGTATCGACTATTTTATCTACACCAGGTCTCTTCCAGTCCTTAGTATCCTGATACCACGACCACATAACAACAGTAAGCTTGTCTTCCTTAGTTAAATCGAGCAGAGCATCATTGTAAAAGCCACCAGGCGGACGAAAAACATGCGGTACCTGCTCTGTTATATCAAAGATTACCTCTTGCGTTTGCCGTATTTCTTCGATTAGTTTGGCAGGGGAGACATTTTTAAGGTAATGATGATCAAAAGTATGATTTGCGATTTCATGCCCTTCATTTACCTCGCGAATTGCAATAGTCGGATACATTTGAACTCTTTTCCCTAATACGAAAAATGTTGCTTTTGCCTGGTTTTCTTTTAACAGATCAAGAATTTGAGGCGTGAATACGGGGTTCGGGCCATCGTCAAACGTGAGAGCGATCAACTTTTTATCAGTGGTAACGTTCCAAACTACTTCACTATTAGGACTTACAGATGCTGCTGTAGTTAAAGCGACAATAAGTGCACATACAGCTGACTTTTTAATCATGCTAAACAATATAATCAACTCCTCGCGAATCCTTTCTATAGTTTGCAAGAAGCTGATTAGGAATATACAAAAAAGCAATTGCTCATTTTAAGCAATTGCTTTAATCTTTTTCTATTCATTTTTGATCATGTAGATTTTTACTTGCTGAACTCCGAATTTCATTGCTTTTGTTTGGCTATCTGGAACATAAATGTCAATCTTATTGCCTTTAACGGAACCGCCTATGTCTGCAGCAGTAGCATACATACCTTCAGCTGGTAGTCCGTCATAGCTATAGCCCTCAATGTAAACCTTTGAACCTAAAGGGATAACTGATGGATCAACGGAGATAGTGCCTATCTGGAGAGGATTCCCAAAGTAATCTACACTCGCATGACCGCCATTTTCTGATGAAGATCCAGTGTATGCAGTTGCATTGGCATTGATGATTTTCTCGAATTGAGTTGCATACCATGCTGGAGCGTGATAATTCTTATCTTCATTTAAGATAGCTATGCGGTTAGTAGGATCCCATTGTATGCGAATTTTTAGCGAGTCGGCTAACGATCTAAAAGGGACATATACTTTTCCGTTTACTAGTTGTGGTGCAGACGCAATAGCGACAGGTTTCTCATTAACTATGGCTGTAAGACTTCCGGTAGTAAAAGAAACTGTAGTGTTTTGGTTCTTAAGAGTTACTTTCCATGCTTGTCCTACAGGCTCGGGATGAGCTTCATATCCCAGGAGATCACTCATAGTGCGAATAGGCACCTGAAGTAAGTGGGAGTTGTCCAAAAAAGGCTGCGCATCCGGAAAGTTAGCCAGTTTGTCATTGATCTGCACTTTGATCTCAGTTGATTTTAGTGGAGATGCATGTACACTTGTTACCGGACCAAGATAACCAAACAATAAGGATGATGTAATAATAACGCTTTTGACAAAATGCTTCATTTATTCCCTCCTTGTGCCTCCGAGGTTAGTTGACGGATTCGGGAAGAGGATTCTCCCTAGTTTGCATGCCTGCAATCATTCACCCCAATAAATCGTCCCCCGTACAAACCCAAATATCTGTTTGATTCGGCATCTGTAGAAATTATCATAATTCGGTTAAATGATCAATGTATAAAATCAACCAGTTAATTACTAAATTTGGGTATTACTTAAAAATCCTCTAAATATCAAGGTTCTGTGGATGGTATTCCACTACTATTATAGGGGAAATAAGCAGATAAATTTAATTGTATTAATTACTTGCTATTATTAGATCGGCGTGGTATATTAGTCCTCCGGCCATAAACGGTACGGAATGTTAAAAGAACAACTTACAAATCATTTAAAAAAAGACTTGCAATGTTAAAATGGTTATGGTATATTAATCAGGTCGCTTTTGACAGGTTGTTGAAAACGATGGGAAATAAACCATAATTGCCCTTTGAAAACTGAACAACGAGTGAGTGTTAAAATAGAGAATGTAAATTCTCGCTAGCATTACTTTTGAGCTTAAGACAAGCTTGCGTTAAACGGTCTT
>NZ_JBHTGY010000028.1:0-879 GCF_042676305.1 Paenibacillus sp. GCM10027630
TGATTGGGGTGAAGTCGTAACAAGGTAGCCGTATCGGAAGGTGCGGCTGGATCACCTCCTTTCTATGGAGTCCATGGTGACTGTAGGTCACCGGACAAATATGCAGCTTAGCTGCAAATACAACACTCACTCGTTGGTCAGTTTTGAGAGGGTAAACGGACCTCCCCGAAAGTAACGTGATGCGCTGTAGCGTATTGCAATTACGTTCAGGAGAGACCGATAACCATATCTCAATAACTTCGTTTGGTGATGATGGCGGAGGGGAACCACGCGTTCCCATCTCGAACACGACCGTTAAGCCCTCCAGCGCCAATGGTACTTAGACCGCAGGGTCTTGGGAGAGTAGGACGTTGCCAAGCAAGCCCACCTAGGGTGGGTTTTTGTTTTGAATACGAGTATAAACTCGTAGGGATAGGNGCCCACCTAGGGTGGGTTTTTGTTTTGAATACGAGTATAAACTCGTAGGGATAGGACCTTAAGCTCTATACGAGGGCCCTTAGCTCAGCTGGTTAGAGCGCACCCCTGATAAGGGTGAGGTCGGTGGTTCGAGTCCACTAGGGCCCACCATATTTTACCTCTTGCAACAAACAAGAGGATATGTTAAGATGTGATTCCTGCCGCTGAGGTGGGTGCCACAAACTGACAATTGGCTCCGCATGTCGGATGTAACAATTGCAGGATTGTTCCTTGAAAACTAGATACCGAAACAAGTAGTTGCAACTGTTCGATGCGTGAAACCATCGCAGTTGTCAACAGCATAGAGCAACGTGTGTTGATCTTCGGATCGCACATAATCCAAGTAACTCGATTCATTTGAATCGAAATTATTAGCGGAATGGTTAAGCTAATAAGAGCACACGGAGGATGCCTAGGCACTAG
>NZ_JBHTGY010000029.1:0-103129 GCF_042676305.1 Paenibacillus sp. GCM10027630
TACTCACCCGTCCGCCGCTAACTGTTCCCGAAGGAACAATCCGCTCGACTTGCATGTATTAGGCACGCCGCCAGCGTTCGTCCTGAGCCAGGATCAAACTCTCCACGATACCCCAAAAAGTGACGTGAACCTCCGCAGAGAATTCCGAATACTTTTCGGGGGCCCCACATTACATGGGTGTAAAAAAGCTTGTCTTAAGCTCAAAAGTAATGCTAGCGAGAATTTACATTCTCTATTTTAACACTCACTCGTTGTTCAGTTTTCAAAGGGCAATCATGTTCTATTTACTCGTTTGTTTCACTGCCTCGTAAGCAGCTGAATCAATATAACACATGTTGTTTACTAATTGCAAGTACTTTATTTTTATTTATTTACTTATCTTTTTTTGCCGTTTCTCAACAGCAAGATTGACAATATACCACATATAACAATCTTATTGCAAGTCTTTTTGCCTGTTAAAAACTGACAAGCCGCTGCCTGTTTTTACTGGATTTCAAAACCTAATTCCAACGCTCTTTTCAAAGCATCTGCTGAAAACTTATTCTTCTTGTACTTTTTTTCAATCTCTTCCTTAGTAAGAGGTATCCACCGAAAGTCTTTATTTATATAAATCATACTTTTAAAACCCCAATCCACATGGATGGTTCTATTCGCCACTTTAGTAATCTTCCCAATTTTGGTAACTGCAAACCCCACCGTATCAATACAATATTTATTTAGTATCGTTGTATTCATTTTATTCTCCTCAGCTATTTTTTTCATGCCTATAAAAGCATCCTATTAGTTTAACAGTTTTCAAAAGAATATGACAGCAAAGAATTGTTCTTATGTATAATAGTAGGCTTATTTAGGATAATAAAAAAATTTTCAAAATTTGTGATAACGATTATCATTGTCGGTTAAACTAAGGATGAAAAAAGCAACTGCTGTAACAGTTGCTTTTCGAGATAGTTATTAAATTTGAGGTTCAAAAGTTTTACAATCCGTTTCCTCCGAATTAGCAGCCTGTTTACCGCGATGGCTAACTACATAAATCGAGGTAGCATTGCATTTATTACCCGTCGCCCAATACTTACAGGAATTCACGTCGCATAGTACATCTTTTGCCATATACTTTCACCTCCTCCTTACTAAACAGTATGGTCTAACTATAGAGTTAACATTCCTGTAGTTTATTTGATTTCTTCTATAATTACCGTTATCCGATTTCAAACACAAAGAAAGCCACAGGAAGGTAAGTATCTCCCGCGGCTATCATTTGAACCATCCTTTTTCATTAAAATGCTTGATAGCTTCGATCCGGTTGCTAACATCGAGCTTATCGAGGATGATGGAAATATAATTTCGAATCGTTCCTGTAGTAAGGTAGAGCTGACTCGCAATTTCCTTGGTATTCTTTCCATCGGCAATTAAAGATAGAACCTGCTTCTCTCGCTCAGTCAGAGGATTATCATCGCTATACGCCTCATCCACCAGTTCGGAGGCATAAACCCGACGGCCGCTCAGGACACTGCGAATGGTGTTGGCTAATTCTTCGCTTGGACTATCCTTCAACAAATACCCGCTTACACCTGCTTTGATGGCTCGATCAAAATAGCCTGCACGGGCGAAGGTCGTTAGAATGATGACCTTACAACGGTCTCCTTTTAGCTGTTCAGCAACCTCAAGTCCCGTTTTCAAGGGCATTTCAATATCCATAATACAAACATCCGGTTGATGTAGACGAACGAGCTCCAAAGCTTTTTCCCCATCCGCCGCTTTGCCTACAACCTCCATGTCCTCTTCCAAATCAAGCAGGGAACCTAGAGCTCCCAGTAACATTCGTTGATCTTCTGCAATCACAATTCGTATCATGTACGCTCACCCTTATCCGATTGGTTTATCATCTGGGGGATTCTCGTGATGATTGTTGTTCCTTTGGTCAATGCAAATTCAAGGCTTCCATTGACGAATTCCAGTCTTTCTTTCATGCCCTGCAGGCCATTGCCCCGTTTAATGCAGGATTGCTCACCCAAGCCAATACCATTGTCGTGGACTTTCATCAGCAGCTCGGATTGAGTCCGCTCAAACGTGAGAGAGCAAGCCGAGGCGCCGCTATGCTTGACCACATTCGTTACAGCCTCCTTCAGACACATGCTTAACACATTCTCTGACAATAAAGAGACATTAGAAATAGCTTCGTTGCCTTCCAAATGGAAATCAATTTGGGCTGCCTTCAAAATTTGCTGGACATGAGAAATTTCCTCTTCGATTCTCGTTCCCCTCATTTGCGAAACGATATGTCTAACTTCCTTTAAAGCCGTTCTAGCTGTTTGCTGAACGTCCTTTATTTCTGCACGTGCCCGATCGGGATCTTTAGTTATTAATTTGCTGGCAAGGTCACTTTTCAACCCAATGAGAGAGAGCTTTTGACCAAGTGTATCATGCAGATCGCGAGCTATACGCTGACGCTCTTCAATCTTAACCAGCTCAGAAATCCTCATGTTGGCATCCTTAAGCTGCTCCTGAAGCTCTCCACGCTTATTTCGGTTATAACTCCCTAATGGAAGCAATACGACGCCGATAAGACAGATTAATATAAATGGGGCTTGTGATAGGAAAAACTTATTTTGCAGGATAAAACCAATATTAACGGTTATGATGCTCGTAACTATATGAACGGTATAAAGGGTAATAAATCCGGCCTTATTCTGAATATTCCCAATAAAGAAAGCAAGAAAGAAGGAAAAATAAGCATAGTTAAAAAGAATCGTCATCGTTATGGATATAGCAATTTGCAAGCTTACCCCTACATATACCGGCCAGCCTTTATAATAAAAGGTCAGCCGATAGCAGAAAAAGAAGGCGATAATCATCAGAATGCCGGATGTGATCTCGAGATTGGATGAAGAACGGAATATAAAATAGAACGGAAGAATACCAAACACGAGCCACACATAGGGGCTAAGTCCAGTGCTTTTAGGGAATAGTTGGTATTTCTTCAGCTGCATGGCAAGTTCTCCTAATTGATGTACAGTCGTTACTACTATTTTAACATATATATCAAAGAATGGGTTGTCATTGCATGATTGTATATAAAAGCTTTACATTGACTTTTCTAGTATGCCTCTATGCCGATTTTTTAGCGCCAGTCGTTAACGGTTTGGGCTTTATGAGCAAATGGCGGATTTCTCTGAAGCCTACAAAAGACTTGCTTTCTTCATCCCAAAGACGGTAGTTTAAAGCTTTTAGACTGGTAGCGATTGTTATAGTAGTAGCGTGCTGCAATGGCGGCACTGCGTTATGAGCTTGCTCCAGATTATAATTGGGAACTCTTGGATTTAAATGATGCACATGATGAAAGCCAATATTTCCCGTTATCCATTGCAATACTTTAGGGAGCTTATAGTAAGAGCTTCCATCAACAGCAGCCTTCACGTAGCTCCAATCCTCTTCCTTCTCAAAGTAGGAATCCTCAAACTGATGCTGTACGTAAAATAACCAAATGCCAAGTGCACCCGAAATCCAAAAAATAGGACCTTGAATAAGCAAAAAGGTTTGCCAGCCGATTGCCCAGCAGACAACACTGTACAAGGCAACAATACTTACATTAGTAATCCATGTGTTAATACGCTCAGCCTTACGAGCTCCCTTTACATTGAAGCGTTGAGCTATAAGGAAGGTGTAGATAGGGCCAAGCACGAGCATCGTAACGGGGTTACGGTACAGTCGGTAAGCAATACGTCTCCAGACAGGCAAGGCAAGATATTCATCTACGGTAAGCATCCATATATCGCCGATACCCCGTTTATCTAAGTTGCT
Organism: Paenibacillus sp. GCM10027630; assembly: GCF_042676305.1. Lineage (NCBI taxonomy): Bacteria > Bacillati > Bacillota > Bacilli > Caryophanales > Paenibacillaceae > Paenibacillus > Paenibacillus sp. GCM10027630. The sequence goes on from NZ_JBHTGY010000029.1 coordinate 3,802, forward strand.
GCTTGTTGCATGATGTATAGAGTGGGCATTCTTCCACTGATGGTAAGGAAAAAGAGTAATAACTCCTGTAATGGTTCCCACAATTTCATTCGCTAGTCGATTTTTGAAAAAGGATTGATGGCAGCAATCATGAAAAATAATGAAGGTCCGAATGACAAAACCCGATGCCAGTATAGCAAACACAAGGGTAAGCCAATACGATACGGACATGCTGAAATACGCGGCAAGCCACAATAAAATAAAAGGAGGCAATGTGTTGAGAATTTGTCTTATGCTCGATTTAGTGCTGGATTTTTCATAAGGGGCGACATTTTTTCTCAACTGGGCTTGATGATTAGAACTAGGCATAGGTTCCTCCTTGTAATGTACACACTTAAGCTGACTATAGCTCTACATCTATTCTAATCCATGCATGTCTACGGCGTTAGTCATAAGTGTCAGTACTAACACATGACAAATGTCATATGAAGATAACCGAAGTGTTACGGTGAGTCACCTGGAAAACACAAAAAACAGAGAGATAAAGGAACAGCTAGCAGCTAGTTCCTTTATCTCTCTGTTTTTTGTACATAATTTATTATATAGAGTTAAGTTCAAATACTTTTTTCAATTCATCAAAATCCAGATCCAATTGGTTGCAGCAGTTCTCTACTTTTGCAAAAAAGTTGTTTTCCTCACTCGGTTGATCACGTTCTACATAGTACATGTTAATTAGTTCATACAGCTCTGATAATACTTTTACTCTCTCTACTTTATCCATCTAAATCATCCCTTCTATCTCTATAAAATTGTAATGATTCTTCATAATTATACATTAAAATGCATAAATAATCATTATCTTTTTATTTTCACCCAACATTTACAATCGAAAATGCTGCAGCGTCAGCTGCAGCTCCTCCGATAGCTTGGCAAGGGCATCAGCCGCACTCCTGATCTCCTCCATGCTGGAAAGCTGCTCCTGACTGGATGCTGTGCTTTGCCGGCTGACTGTCATGCCTTCCTTAGCCACGTTATTTACCACATCCATCACAGATACGATTCTTTGGCTGCCCGCGATAAGCTGGTCAATAGTATCCTTAACGCTCGCAACTCCCACGTATACGTGATCAACCGCCTCATCAATATGATGAAACACGACTTGGGTATGCTTCGTTTTTTCGATTCCTAGCTCGACTTCATTTAATCCGTGCCGCATCGTGCTGCCAATCCGCTTCATCTCCGCTTGAATCGAACCGATCAGCTTCTCAATTTGCTGAGAGGAGCCGGCTGATTCATCGGCAAGCTTCCTCACCTCTTCAGCTACCACAGTAAAGCCTTTTCCCGCTTCTCCTGCTCGTGCCGCTTCAATGGCTGCATTCAGGGACAGAAGGTTAGTTTGAGTGGAAATCTCATGAATGACTGTGACGAATTTCCCGATTTCCTGAATATGTCCTGTCAGCAGCTCTACCGTGGAGTCGAGGTCTTTTACCGTTGAATAAATCGACTTCATTTGCTCCGATACCGATGATACGGTCGAGGCTCCTTCTTTGGAGAAGCTCGCCGCTTTACTTGCAGATACATATACATTCTCACCGCTATCGCCAATAGTTACAACATTTTGCCTAATTTGATAAATAGCTGCAGTAGCATCTTCTATACTATTAACTTGTTTGTCCAGCTCCAGCTCCAGATGCTCGCTTGAAGAGGCGATTTGTTGAGAAGCGGATGCTCCTTGTTCAGTACTCGCAAGCAGCTGTTGAGAGCTTGCCGAAATAATGAGCGCGTTCTCTGATACTTGTACGACCAAGCCACGCAACCCCTGCAGCATTTTATTAAAGGAGTTGGTTAGGTTGCCCACCTCATCCCGGTAAGGGTAATCGCCAACAACCGAAAGATCTCCAGCTTCAGCCCGGTTCATCAGGGATTGCAGCGAGAGAATCGGTTTTGTAATTACATAGTTGATAAGAAATCCTACGATAATAAATATACCTACTGCCAGCAAGGTTGCAATTAAGGTGAAGATTTGTGCCGTAGTGGCCTCGTTCTCTGTTTGCTCATATAACTGCTCGGCAATTTGCTCATTGTGTGCAGATAAATCAGTGAGAACTTGATTAATTTGATTGCCCAATCTGCTGGCTTCCGTCACAAAAGCATCATAAGCCTTCGCTTCGTTATTGGCAGCAGCCAGCTCAATGACTTTGACAACAGAAGCGCGATAGGCTGGAAGCAGAGCCTTATACTGCTGAATGAGCTCCAGCTCTTTCGGACTCAATGCAAGCTTTCCGTATTCTTCTATCGAAGAATCGATAAATTGATCCTGCTTGCTTATTTTGCTTTTCAACAATTCATCCTTGGTCAATACAAACTCAAGCATACTTCCTTCATTCATACGTGTAGCCGTTTGAATGGCATTTACCCATTTAACGGGCAGCAGCCTGTTAGTATACATTTCCTTTGTATTCACAGCCATACCCGTCATATAGTGATAACCTACAAGCGCAATAAGAAGGATTGCAATAATGGCCGTTACATTCAATATAAAAATTTTATATCGAAACCTTAGATTGCGGAGCACATCCATACTCAAGATAAACCTCCCGGCAGTTATGAGCATCATCTGTACGTCATACTGCTGATTTACATTCTTATAGCGCCGAACTTCCTATGTAGAACTAGCGGATAGTTAATCCGCAATATAAGTGCTGTTTACCATAACTTTCCCAATTAATTCTTTAATATCCTGAACTTGATACTGCACCATATAGTCCTTTATTTCCTGTAAAATATCGAGCATAGCGGTTGGTTGGACAAAACTGGCCGTTCCTACTTGCACAGCGGTAGCTCCAACCAAAATCATTTCGATAGCGTCTTCTCCGTTCATGACGCCCCCGCAACCGATAATCGGGAGGCTCGTAACTTGCCGGACCTGGTAGATCATCCGGACAATAATCGGCTTGACCGCAGGACCGGATAAGCCCCCCATGTTATTGCCGATCTTTGGCTTACGCGTATGGATATCGATGGCCATTGCCAATATCGTGTTAGCCACATTCAATCCGTCCGCTCCGCCTTGTTCGGCTGCAAGTGCAATTTCCTGAATACTTGTCACATTAGGCGAAAGCTTGGCAATGATCGGTTTATCCGTAACTTCCTTCACACGCATAACCAGTGAACGAGTTGCTTCCGGGTCCATGCCGAAGGCTAAGCCGTTCCCTTTCAGGTTAGGGCATGAAATGTTCAATTCTAATGCATGAACGTCACCCAGCTTGCCGATTATCTCTGCCATTTCAGCAAACTCATCGATCGAATCTGCTGATATGCTCGAGATTAGAGGAACGTCATATTGCTTATAATAAGGAATGGTCTTTTCCAGATAGTACTCAATTCCTTTGCTCTGAATTCCGATGGAATTGATCATACCTGCCGGAACCTCGCATACTCGAGGAGTCAAATTCCCTTTGCGGGGATATTTCGTTATGCTTTTGGGTACGATGGCGGCGATTCGATTAAAGTCGATCACCTGATCCATTTCTTCACCAAAGGCGCCGGATGCAGGCATAATCGGATTCTGCAGCCGAAGACTCCCGATATTAACTTCCAGATTCAATGTTTCCTGATCCACTTTCATCATGCCAACACCACCTGTTCCAAGGAAAACACGGGTCCTTCTTTACAAACCCTTACAGTCCGGGTCGAACCGTCCGCCTCTTGAATATCACAAACACAAGCAAAACAAACGCCCATTGCACAGCCCATATTTTCTTCCAAAGCGATTTCTGCGAAAATATCCTTTTCCGCTGCAACCTCCTGCAAAAGCATGGACAGCCGTTTCGATCCACAGGTGTAAGCAGCGCTAATATCATCCTCGCTCATAATTTGCTCAATCAACTGTCGTACATGTCCGACACCGCTAGTGCCGTCCTCATCCGTCACTTTATAGACCTTTGCTCCAAAGCCTTGAAGCGCCTCAGCTGCGAGTAAATCATTGCGCGTTCTTGCACTAAGAATCGCGACGCTGCGAATTCCCTGCTCTGCTGCTTCCTGCGCGAGTGCTGCCAATGTCGCTATGCCCACTCCGCGCGCAAGCATAAGAATGGTCCCTTCGTTTTCCCGTAAAGTAAACCCTGTACCGAGCGGTCCGAAAATATCGACTGTTTCTCCAGCCTTTATTCCAGCTAAGCGCTGCGTACCGATTCCTTTGACCAAATAAAGAAATTCGAGCGTGTTGGAATCTTTATTAATTCTATATATGCTAAATGGCCGACGCAGCAGAGGGTAATTATCCTCCCCGCACAGGACATTAAAAAATTGTCCGGGCCTGGCTGAAATATGCAGGTTCGATGCATCGACAATCATATGCCAATAACGTTCACTCACTTGTTGATTAGATAATACTTTTCGTTTTTCCGCTCTCATGATGTTTGCTCCTATCCATGTTTTTAAATGTCCCGGCCGGCTTTTTCTGAACTTCTTCCGCACACCGGAGAACGACTTCTTCCAACAAGGCGGCGCCTTTAGCTATTTGGGCAATGGAGCTGTATTCATCCTTATGATGGCTTAATCCGTCCCTCGATGGAATGAAAATCAAGCCAGTCGGACAAATACTTGCCATATTCATCGCATCATGCCCGGCACCGCTCATCATATTCATGTAAGCGATACCTTGAGCTTCACATAAAGTAGATAATAATCGTACTGTATATTTATCCAGAACGACGGGCTTCTCATCACTTAAGATTCGAGCTTCGACCTGAAGTCCCCGTCTTTTTTGCAATCCTCTGAACAGCTGAGACAGACGTTCAATGATGAATTGTCTGGATGTTATAACGGTGCCACGAATATCGATCTTTAAGCTTACCCAGTCCGGTACGACATTCATCGCTCCTGGTTGAACATCACATACTCCTGCTGTGGCAACCGTACCATGCTCGGCTTCCTCTAACGCTGCCTTTTCCAGCTCCGTAATGATCTCGGCCGCTCCAATAAGCGCATCCTTACGCATATTCATCGGGGTCGTCCCCGAATGGGAAGCCTTGCCTTGGATCGTAACCTCCAGGCGGATGGGAGCAGCTATTCCAGTTGCGATCCCAACTTCCCTACCACTGTTTTCAAGCAATGGGCCTTGCTCAATGTGAAGCTCGAAAAAAGTTTTAATATCTTTCCCGCTTCTTCGCGCCGTTTCGATATGGGCAAAGTCCAGGTCAACTGCTGCTAATGCTTCTGGAAATGAAACACCCTCATTGTCACGCAGCTTTTGCAGCGATTCTTTGTTTAACTTGCCAGCCATAGCTTTGCTTCCAATGGTCGATACACCGAAGCGCGCTGATTCTTCACAGGCAAATGAAATCAGCTCAATAGGATTGCGCGTAACAATCCCCTTCTCATTCAAGCTTCGAATCATTTCCAACCCTGCAATAACTCCGAGAGTTCCATCGTATCCGCCGCCATGCTGTACTGTATCGAGATGCGATCCGCATGTCACTGCGGGAAGCTGAGGTTCACTGCCTTCACGCCGGGCTATAACATTCCCGCAGGCGTCAATCCGCACCGACATACCTTCATCCTTGCATTTTCGGATCAAATATTCATTTGCTTCCCAATGCTCCCTGGAATAGGCAAGTCTCGTTATTCCCTCTCCATTTGCAGCCCCGATCTCGTTAACTTCCTTCAATGCAGCTTCCAAACGATTTATATTCACGAGCAATCACCTCATTATACCTAAGCTTTTTCCTCAGTATACGTAAGAGAAAAAGAACAGTCATTGTGTATAAAGCCGAAAGATGTCAGTTTCTTTTGTCTGTTTGGATAAGAAAAAAATACCGATAAGAGCTCATAATTCCAGGTTTAAATGAAACACCCCGACGCTTCAGATCTGTCAGACAGATGACTTAAACGTCGGGGCGGGTAGAAACGTAAAATATTTACATAATAAGCTCTTGAGACTCATGCCAACGAAGCAGTCTTTTCTCCAACATATTCGACAGCATGTATAGCAGTAAGCCAATTACGCTTAACAATAAAACCGCCGTTAAAATCATATTAATGTCATAGGTTTCACTGCCCAGAATGACCAGATACCCTAACCCTGCCTTAGCGCCAATCATTTCACCGATAACCGCACCCGTTATTGCATAGGTTGTAGATACTTTGACACCGGACATAATAGAAGGCAAGGAATAAGGAATTTCTACCGTCCAGAAACGCTGCCACCGGTTAGCCTTCAGAATATGCAGCAAATCCTGCATATTCTTTTCTACAGAACGGATACCGACGATCGTATTGACCATGATGGGGAAAAATACGACCAAGATGACGAGTGCAATCTTCGAGGTTGCACCCAAGCCGAACCATAAGAGAAACAGTGGTGCAATAGAAATTTTCGGTGCTATTTGAACCAAAACAATATACGGATTGAACAGACGTTCCAACAATACGCTTTTGGCCAGCAAATAACCGAAAAGTAACCCAAGTACACAACCGATCAGAAATCCGATGAATATCTCATATAACGTAATCCCAATGTGGGTTCCCATATCCCCCATCGTTAAAATATTAAGAAATTTGGATACAAACAATGCAGGCCCCGGAAGAATTTGTACCGGTATATGAAAAACAGATACGTATGCCTGCCACAAACCAACGAACACCAGTAACGTAAGGATAACGAGAAAACTTTTTCGTCCAAAATAATTCATAGTGCATTCACCTGCGTTACTTTAGATTTGGGACAACTAAATCTTCCGCTTTAAAGGTTGTCTTGATAATATCAAATGTCTTTTGAGTATCGATTGACGTTTGCCATCTGGCCATATCAGCAGCACCATAGCCATCCTTCTTAGTCAGATCGCTCTGCCACAAATAAGGAATGAACACATCATTGAAGATTTTTTCAGTAATTTCCTGTTTGCCTTCAGACGACGTAGCATATTTCTTGATGGACATATCAACAGCAGCTTTCACATTTCCTTTAATAATATAATCCAATGACTGGTTCAAAGCTTTGTTGAACGCGATAACCGTGTTCTTATTCGTGGACAAGTATTTATCCGAAGTTACGACAACATTACCAAAGGAAGGAAGGAAATCATCGGAACGAATTTCATCCACATCCACGCCGCTGTTTTTAAGCTCAACCGTTCTCAGCATGGAGAAGGTGATGGCATCAACTTCATCAGACACCAATGCATTTACAATAGCGCCGGTACCTACGATTTTGGCATTAACATCCTTGATATTCATGCCATTTTTCTCAAGCAGCACTTGCAGTTGGATATAATTCGGGCTTCCGAAGCTGGTTACAGCAACCGTTTTACCTTTCAAATCTTTAGGGCTTGTAATTCCTTTGCCTTTTTTGAAAATGGTTGCTCCCAGACCGCGCTGATAAGTTGTGTGCACAACTTTTACGGGAATGCCTTGTGATTTTGCTGTAATAACGGCATCCGCATTAGGAAATCCGAATTGCACATTGTCTGCAGCAACGTTTTTCACGATACTGGCAGCATCTGCATACACGAAATCGACATCAAGACCTTGCTCCTTAAAGAAGCCTTGCTCTTTGGCTACATACATCGGTGCATAGTAAGGAACAGCTGCTCCATCCATTTGAACCGTAACCTTCTGAATTTCCTTGGGCTTCTCTCCACCGGCAGCAGGCGTTTGTGCAGTATCATTAGGTTTGGCGCCACAAGCTGCCAATAAGCTGCCAGCAAGCGTAAGACTGAGTAAAAGGCTAAGCGATTTCTTCTTCATCATGAAACAACACCCCTAGTTATCAATTTGTCTACTGCGTGCAACGCGACCTTGCATAATTTCATTTGGCTTTCTTCATAATCCACCAGCCATTGATTCGTGATTCGGTTGGCATGGACAACAAGCAATGTGCCTGCATAAGCTCCCATAACTGAAGCAATGGTCAAAAGTGTTTCTGATTCCATCTCCAAATTAAGCACTCCAAGCGCCTTCATTTCCTCAATGATGTTCGCCGAGTAATTATAAGGGCTTACGTCTCTTCCCTGACCATGGTAAAACGAAGAGGTCGTTGCGCCTATGCCGAGATGATAGCGGTAACCCAGATCCTCACAGGCTTCAATCAGCGCCTGCACCACATAATGATTGGCCAACGCTGGAAATTCGGGACGCGCATAATGATTCGTAGTCCCTCCCAATCGAACACTGCCTGTGTTGATGATCATATCCCCACAATCAATTCCTTCTTGAATAGCAGCGGTTCCACCAATTCTAAGCAAGCATTTGGCCTTTAATCGGAGCAATTCGAGAACGGCTATTTCGGTAGAAGGACCGCCAATACCTGTCGAACATACGGAGACTGGATTGCCGTTGAATTCGCCTGTCCCTACTTTAAATTCACGATTGGAGCTGATGATCTTATAATTGCTAAACAAATCGCGAATCAGCTCAACACGCCCCGGATCACCCGGCAGTAATACATAGGGCGCTGTCTCTCCTTCGGAAATCCGAAGATGCGGTACTTTCGTGCCTTCGTATAAGGGGAAATCCGCTTGAATAAACCTGGTCATGACCTGCCCTCACATCCTCTCGAATTATTTCATTTGCTTGGAATCGTGCCAGAATAGAAAACGATTTTCTAAAAAGCTAATAAGTGCGTAGAAAATGATTCCAACGACAATGGTGTATATAATACTGGCAAAAAGCATGGGAGAATTATAAGTGGTGCTGTTAAATACCAGCAAATAACCTAACCCGCTTTCACCGGATATCCACTCTGCAACAATAGCTGCAATAACGGCCTGTACCATTCCGACCTTTAAGCCTGCAAAAATTTGCGGCAGGGAATGGGGCAGCTCGACTTGAACGATTTTTTGCCACCAGTTTAAGCCTGTAATTTGCATCAAGCATTTCAGGTTATAAGTGACGCTTTTCAATCCGAATATCGCACCCAGCATAACCGGGAAAAACACCATCGAAATAATTAACATCAGCTTGGAGGTAAACCCTAATCCGAACCATATAACGAACAACGGAGCAAGAGCAATCTTCGGTGCCGTTTGGGCCAAAAGAATATACGGCATCAGCGCATCTTCAAGAAATTTGAATTTACCAATCAGATAGCCGATCGCATAACCGAAAACAATACCCAATACGAAGCCTGCAAGCACTTCACCTGAGGTAACTAAGAAATGGTGCATCAAATCCTGAGTGGAAAACATCTCTATAAGCGCTTTTCCAACATCCGCTGGAAGCGGTACTATAAATGCCGGCACATCGAATGCTACGACGTACACATACCACACGAGTACAAGAAAAAGGATGGCTGCTAAATACTCTCCAACTTGTCTCAATCTCAGCATTAGCCTAACACTTCCCTTAGCTTTTTAACGTAATTCACAAACTCAATCGTTTCCTTCATTTCCACAGTTCGGGGATGCGGCAGATCAATATCGATAATTTCATCGATCTTTCCCGGGCGTGGAGACATTACGATAACACGATCGGATAAAAATGCCGCTTCGGAAATGCTGTGTGTTACAAACAAAATCGTTTTTTTCGTTTCCGTCCAAATCCGAAGCAGCTCAATTCCCATTTTATCCCGAGTCAGCGCATCCAAAGCACCGAACGGCTCATCCATCAACAGAACATCAGGGTTATAGGACAACGCTCGAACTATCGCTACCCGCTGCCTCATACCGCCGGACAATTCACGTGGATATGCTTTTTCAAAGCCCTTTAATCCCGCAAGCTCCAGCAGCTTATCCAGGTTTTCCATATTCTCTTTGGTTTCCAATTTCTTTACTTCCAACGGAAACTTGGCATTTTGATAAACGGTTTTCCATGGAAGCAGAGTAGCATCCTGAAACACAAAGCCAATGTTATCAGCTGATTTCTCCCAAGTTATCGAACCTGATGATGGGGTATCCAAATTCGCAAGTATTCTTAGTAAAGTTGATTTCCCGCAGCCTGATGGACCTATGATGGAAATAAATTCACTTTTTTTCACATTCAAATCAATATGTGTTAAAGCCTGTACCTCTCGACCATCGCTTGCCTTGTATATCTTGTTTACATCCTCAATGCGAATTGCTGTAGTAGACATGCTGGATAACACCCCTTCACTTTCATCTTTTACGATATTACTTTCTCTAAAAAGTCCCTATCGGTTGTATAAAATATATTTTATCCGTTTAAAATGTGATCTGATATGTCCGTGAGGACAAAAAATAAGTTTCACATTCGTCCATTAAGACAATGTACATTTTTCCATTTGTTGTTCAACGGCTTTTTTAGCTTATATTAATGTTAACTATGTGGTATTTGAGCTGTTTTACAAAGGCTATTCCCCATTTTGAGCAGGATGTAAGTCATGACGTTTGGGAGCTTGCTGGCTATGCTAGCAGCATTTCCCTACATTATTCATGCCCTCTGTCCTTACGGACTATACGGCTATTGCTCCTCGATGCTAGATAGAAAGCTCTCTCCCTGAGGCGGGAGTTCTACGAGGAAATTATCTGCAATCGTTGCTCCTATGTCGGCAAAGGTCGAGCGGATTCCAAGGTCGCTTCCCTTGCCCAAACCCTTCTTCGATACAAGCAGAGGTACATATTCCCTTGTATGATCTGTACCCGTATGGGTCGGATCATTGCCATGATCGGCTGTGATGATCAACAAGTCATTGGAGCCTAAGCCTTCCAGAATTTCAGGTAAACGAGCATCGAACTCCTCCAGCGCCCTAGCATAGCCTTGCGGGTCACGGCGATGCCCATAAATAGCGTCAAAATCAACAAGATTCAAGAAGCATAAGCCGTTGAAATCCTGTTGCATGACCTTAATTAATTGATCTACTCCATCCTGATTGGACTTCGTTTTCAAGCTTTCCGTAACGCCTAAACCTGCAAATATATCGGAAATCTTACCAATCCCAATGCTGTCATATCCAGCCTTAACCAAATGGTCCATCACCGTCGCCGTTGGCGGCATCACGGCGTAATCCCGCCGATTCGGAGTTCTACTGAATTGGCCAGGCTCACCTATGAAAGGACGCGCAATAACCCTGCCTACAAAATTATCCGCATTCAGGGTCATTTCCCTGGCTTTACCGCAAATCTCATATAGCTCAGCAAGGGGAACGATATCTTCATGCGCGGCAATTTGGAGCACACTATCGGCTGAGGTGTATACAATAAGAGCTCCGCTTTGCATATGCTCCGAGCCTAGCTCATCCAATATTTCAGTTCCGGATGCCACCTTATTGCCGATAACTGAACGGCCTGACAGCGATTCCAAAGCTTGTATGAACGTTTCCGGGAACCCTTCAGGATACGTTTGGAAAGGAACATCATTCCGCACACCCATGATTTCCCAGTGTCCAGTCAATGTATCCTTGCCCGCTGAAAGCTCAGCCATCTTCCCATAATGAGCCTTCGCATGCTCAACAGCTTGTATGCTTTGAATAGGTCCGATGCGGCCAAGTCCCATTTGTTCCAAATGAGGCAGTCGTAATGCTCCGACAGCCTCCGCTATATGTCCAAGCGTATTGGAACCGAGATCACCATAAACGGAAGCATCCGGAAGCTCCCCTATCCCAACGCTGTCCAGAACAATGAGGAAAACCCTTGAATATCGATTAGTCATTAGTTGTTAGCCCCTTCACCTATACCTGTGCTGCAAAAATTATGGTTCTAAACACTTAATTGAGCATTTCATCGTAAACAACAGCTCCATTAACCATCGTTAACACAGCTTTCCCTTGGAGCTTCATCCCGGCGAAAGGGCTGTTTCGGGATAGCGATTTAAATTGCTCCGGATCTACCGTCCATTCTTTCTGTGGATCCAATATTGTAATATCGGCGTCCAAGCCCTCCGCCAGCCTTCCTGACGGCAGTCCCATAATATTGGACGGGTTGACCGTTAATTTGGCAATTGCATCCGTTAGGGCCAGCCTTCCTGAATGCACGAGGAATGTAAAGGTCAAGCCAACAGCCGTCTCAAGCCCAACCATTCCAAACGGGGCCTCTCCAAGCGGGCGCGCCTTCTCCTCAGATGTATGAGGGGCATGATCCGTTGCAATAGCTTCCAGCGTTCCGTCTGCCAGACCTGCAATTACAGCCTCCACATCCTCCCGAGTTCGCAGCGGAGGATTAACTTTAGCCAATGTGCCGCATACTAATGCTTGCTCATCGGTTATCGAGAAATGATGCGGTGCTCCTTCCCCTGTAACCCGCACCCCTCTGGCCTTCGCCTCACGTATAAGCTGAACCCCTCTGGCCGTTGAAACATGCTGAATGTGAAGCCTTGCCCCGGTTTCTTCTGCGAATAAAATGTCTCGTGCTATAATCAATTCTTCACCCAGCCTGGGAATGCCAGGATCTCCAAGCTGATTGCTCACCTTGCCTTGATTGAGAGAACCGCCGCTTACCAATTGATGATCCTCGCAATGGGAGCTGATCGGCACATCCAGCTCGGCAGCTTTGCGGAAAGCTGTGTACACTAGCTTAGGGTCCATCACAGTTTTGCCGTCATCTGTAAATGTAACCGCCCCGGCTTGCTGCAGGCTCTCCATCTCTGTCAGCACTTTGCCCTCAATCCCGTAGGTTAGAGCCGCTGAAGAATAAACCTTGACGGCCGCTTGCTCCAGTCCTGTACGGAGCACATACTCCAGTGTTTCTACAGTATCAATGCTGGGCTTCGTGTTAGGCATACAGACTACCGTTGTAAACCCACCGGCAGCTGCAGATAAAGCGCCTGATGAAATCGTTTCCTTTTGAGGGAAGCCTGGGTCCCGGAAATGGACATGGATATCTACAAGACCGGGAACAACAAGCAAACCCGATGCATCAATGACATGATCGATAATTCCATTCGTTATAGGTCCAATATGAACAATTTTTCCATCTTCAATGATTACGTTAGTGATTTCCATAAAATGAGTCTCAGGATTAATGACCGTTCCATTTTTGATAAGCGTTCTCATAAGATGTCACTCCTTGAACTTCTGATAATAGAAACTTTATCAAGAAATAGAGGCAACGAATATGTAGGGAAGGACAAAAAAATAAACCGACTTTTGTCGGTTTAGCCAAGAGTAAAAGTTGAGTCCCGTACTCCAAGGGTTTCTTCAGTATTCGATGCTGACAATGTTCCAAAAGTTACTTCGTTATCCATGCAAACTTTTTTAACCAACGCTACACATTTCCCGACTGCAGAATTTGGTCTATTTTCAGTCCCATATGGAGCAACAATCGTTTTTCCGCATCGTGAACACTGCAGCCGGTTAGCTGTTCTATTTTTTGCAGCCGGTATTTCATCGTATTAACATGAACGAACAGCTTCTCCGCCGTTTCAGCCAGGGAGCAATTGTTGGCAAAATATTCCCTCAAGGTGATCACAAGACTTGCATTGCTGCTCCAATCGTATTCCACCAGCTTGCCGATCGTTTCCGAATAGATATCCTCCATTTCCTTCCAATCATTAACTTGACCGAGTACACGAAAAATACCCAAATCCTCGTAATGGACACAGCCTGTTTTTCCACTGATTGGCTTTCCCAGCTGAATTGCTTTAACCGCTTCCTTGTACCCTTGATGAATACCCTCCAAGCCTTGATAAAATCTTCCTACGCCAACGGTAAACGACAATTCATCGAATTCTTGTGAAAGCTGCCGGCGCGCGGATTCCGCTAAATCCATGATCGAGCTGTTATGCGGGTCATTGGTGTAGGGAAGCGTTCCCGCTCCAACCGCGGGCTCCCGATGATAAAGTACAACGATAAGTTCTTTTCTAACTGTAATAATAGCCTTTTGGGCATCGAATCGAAAAATATCATTTACTTTCAGCAGAAGCTTTCGTTTGCGTTCCTGAAACCACAGCGCTTCATTCTCACGTTTTACAACAGGCTGCGGAGAGCTGGAATAAGCAATAGCAAACACTTGATAGTCCTTCGACAAATTCCAGTTGAACATCTTGCCCTTCTCAATAACTTCGGCTTTATCCGCAACATTGCCCGTCAGCACCTCGGATAAAAAATCATCTTTGAAGGTTTGTTCCACATCTGCTCTCGTAATCACTTTTAAAAACTCAAGGGCCATTAACAATACCGTACGATCCAGCACAAGAAAATCACGCTCAACAAATTCTCTTTTCGTTTGCCAGCAGGTAACATCTCCGTACAATTCATCGTTCAAAAAGAGCGGCGTTACTATGCATGGGGTGCTCTGATGATCAAGCATTCGCTCCATCCTGATGGAACGCTTGGCTATTTTCAGCTCGTTTTTTTGGGCCCGGGTCAGAGGAGCGACTGTTTTCCCCCACGAAATACCTTCCAATGCCGGAACTTCCGAGCCAACTGTAATAATATTTTCCGTCATTTGCTGCACAGCTTCAACCAAAGACGGGATTCCCTTCCCACCCATAGCAAGCTCAGTAATCCACTGAAAAAACTTTTCCAGCTGCTCTTTGCCCAGATCCGACTTATTCAATCGAAGCTCCATCAACGGAGTCATAATATCCAGATAAGAGACTTCATCTTCTATTTCTATTATTGGAAACCCAAGACGGTTCCCGGCTTCGATGATCACCTCTGGAATTTCCTTCACATAACGTTCGGTCTTAATAGCTAAGGCTGAGCTTCCAACATCATGCAGCTGCTGAACCAAATGTCCGATAGCCTCCGGATCGTCTTTGATCGGGTACAAGCTGGTCAACAGCAAGTCGTTTCCTTTTAACCACCGAATAACATCCGGCACTTCCATGACTGTAATATAGTCAATCGTTCTATGAAGCCCCTTCTCTCCGGCAACTACCTTACACTGAATCAGTCCGCCGATTTGCATAGCTTCCTTTACGCTGACTCCCATTAATCCACCTCTTCTTTCTGTCGGTTAAAATTTCCATATGGATAATGTACGTTATTATAACGAAAAGAAATCGATTATACACTATTCGTATTTGCTTCATTAAGTATGAGATAAACAGATAAATCGATATTATTATACTTTTTCGAGTCAAAAGCAAGAAACAGGGGCAATTTAAGGTATTGTATATTTATTCATTTTAATGTATATTTAATCACAAATTGACTTACTCGAGCTATTATCCCTCATATTCCATATAAATATTTTTTAGGAGTGAATCATCATGAATGCGAAATTGTTGTTGGAGGATGGAACCGTATTTGAAGGAAAAGCTTTTGGCAGCGAAGGAGAAACCTCCGGAGAGGTCGTATTTCATACCGGTATGACCGGCTATCAGGAAGTATTATCGGATCCTTCCTATTGTGGGCAAATGATTGCTATGACCTACCCGTTAATCGGAAACTACGGGATAAACCGGGATGATTTCGAAGCTATTCGCCCCTGGGTCCAGGGCTTTATTGTAAGAAATCACGAGCTAGCGCCCAGCAATTGGAGATCCTCCATGAACCTTAATGATGTGCTGAAGCAATACGGCATACCCGGGATAAGCGGCATTGATACAAGGATGCTGACACGAATTATTCGGCAGCACGGCACGATGAAGGGACTGCTCTCAACCAGCAGCAAGCCGCTTGCAGCACTGCAAGAACAGCTTCATGCCATGAAGCCGCTGCGCAATCAAGTGTCGTTCGTTTCGACGCCGCAGCCTTACCGCAGTCCGGGCGCCAAGGAACGTATCGTGGTAGTAGATTTCGGCTGTAAATTAGGCATGCTTCGCGAGCTTAGCAGCAGGGGCTGCGATGTTGTCGTCGTTCCTCACGATTCAACCGCGGATCAAATCCGCAGCTTTAATCCTGACGGCATCCTGCTGTCCAACGGTCCCGGAGACCCTAAGGATTCGGCTCACGTCATACCGGTGATTCGCGAGCTTCTTGGTGAAATTCCGCTGTTCGGAATTTGTCTTGGGCATCAGCTATTCGCACTCGCCTGCGGTGCCGACACCGGCAAACTGGCCTTCGGCCATCGCGGCTCCAATCATCCTGTAAAGGAAGTGGCCACAGGACATTGTCTTATCACATCACAAAACCACGGATATACCGTAATCGATGCTACAGTAGCTTCAACCGACCTCATGATCACTCATATTAATAACAATGATGGCACTATTGAAGGACTTAAGCACAGCTATCACCCTGCTTTTTCCGTACAATTTCATCCCGAGGCAGCTCCTGGGCCTTATGACAGCAACACTTTGTTTGATCAATTTTTGGATATGATTCACCAATTCCAACGCAATCGTGCTTTAGGAAACCTTTTAGAAAGCTCAACAGGCAAACATAAAGCTCATACAGCATCTTCTGAAATTCTCTCACATAAAGGAGCCCAATTGGTATATGCCGAAAAATAACGCTTATCAAAAAATTCTCATTATTGGCTCAGGCCCTATCGTGATCGGGCAAGCAGCCGAATTCGACTATGCCGGCACACAAGCCTGCGAAGCGCTGAAGGAAGAAGGCGTGGAGGTGGTGCTCATCAACAGCAATCCGGCCACTATTATGACCGACTCCACATTTGCCGACAAGGTATACATGGAGCCTATCACTCTGGAATTTGTCAAACAGATCATTCGAAAAGAACGTCCTGACGGCTTACTTGCTACTCTTGGCGGACAAACGGGGCTCAATATGGCGATGGAGCTTGCTAATGACGGTATCCTTGCTAGTGAAAATGTAAAGCTTCTCGGAACTCAATTGGAGCCCATCCGTAAAGCCGAGGACCGCGAGCTGTTTCGCGAGCTGATGAAGGAGCTGCGACAGCCCGTTCCGCAGAGCATCATAGTTACAGAGGCCAATGCAGCGCTTCAATTTGCGGCTCAGATCGGCTATCCTGTCATCGTTCGTCCCGCCTATACGTTAGGGGGAACCGGTGGAGGCATCGCCAAGGATGCTGAAGAGCTGCTGGATATTGTTCGATCCGGCTTGCACTGCAGTCCCATCGGCCAATGTCTGGTAGAAAAAAGCATTGCCGGCATGAAGGAAATCGAGTATGAAGTCATGCGTGATGCCAATGACAATTGTATGGTTATTTGCAATATGGAAAATTTCGATCCGGTAGGCGTTCACACTGGAGATAGCATTGTCGTAGCCCCAAGCCAAACGTTATCTGACCGAGAATATCAAATGCTGCGCACGGCCTCCATACAAATTGTGCGGGCACTCGGTATCGAGGGCGGCTGCAATGTGCAATTCGCGCTGGACCCGGACAGCTACCAATATTACGTTATTGAAGTGAATCCGCGGGTCAGCCGTTCATCAGCGCTGGCATCCAAAGCGACAGGTTATCCCATTGCCAAGATGGCTGCAAAAATCGCAATGGGTTATACGCTTGATGAGATTATTAACCCTGTCACTGGTAAAACCTACGCCTTCTTCGAGCCGGCATTGGATTATGTCGTTACCAAAATTCCACGCTGGCCCTTTGATAAATTTCCGAATGCTAATCGGAAGCTAGGAACTCAAATGAAGGCTACCGGGGAAGTTATGGCCATTGGCCGCAGCTTCGAGGAATCGCTTCAGAAGGCCGTCCGCTCCCTTGAAATTGGCACCGCGCGGCTGCATCTCCCTGAGACTAAACAGCTCACTCAAGCGGAGCTGCAGGTAAGACTGCAGAAAGCGGATGATGAAAGGCTGTTTCTGATCGCAGAGTCTTTTCAACGCGGATATACAGTCGATGAAATTCATCGTCTGACTCATATAGATCAATGGTTCTTACAAAAAATTGAACAATTGGTTGTATTCGAGCAGCAGCTGATAGAGGAGGATCTTTCGGATGCTCAGCTCCTGGAGGCCAAAAAGCTGGGCTTTAGCGATCAGGCTATTGCGGATATACGCCACTCTGCGAATGCCTCCTTCCGGTTTACAGCGGCTCGCGACATTGAAGAACGCAGGTATCGTTTAGGCATCATTCCAGTATTTAAAATGGTGGACAGCTGTTCCGCTGAATTCGAGGCGACTTCATCGTATTATTATTCGACCTATGAAATAGAAAATGAGACACCTGAGTCAATCAAACCCAAAATCGTAGTATTAGGTTCCGGTCCCATACGCATCGGACAAGGCATTGAATTCGATTATTCCACCGTTCATGCGGTCAAGGCTATTCAAGAGGCCGGATATGAAGCGGTTATTATCAATAATAATCCGGAGACCGTATCCACGGATTTCAATATTTCGGATCGATTATATTTTGAACCGCTCCATCTTGAGGACGTCATTCATATTATTAATCATGAACAGCCTGAAGGGGTTATCGTGCAATTCGGCGGGCAGACGGCTATTAAGCTGGCAGCAGCTTTAGCTGAGCGGGGCATTCGCATTATTGGCACGAGCTTTGCCGGAATCGATACTGCTGAAGATCGTAAAAAATTCGAGCTCCTCCTCCGGGAGCTGCAAATTCCGCAGCCTTCGGGAGACACCGCCCATTCGATCAAGGAGGCTGTGGCGGCCGCAGAGCGAATCGGCTATCCCGTTTTAGTGCGTCCCTCCTATGTGCTTGGAGGACGCGCTATGGAAATTGTGCATTCCGCTTTGGAGCTAGTCACTTACATGGAACGTGCGGTTCAGGTCAATCCCTTGCATCCTGTCTTAATCGATCGATACATGCATGGAATTGAGGCGGAAGTAGACGCAATCTATGATGGTACAACGCTCCTGATTCCTGGAATTATGGAACAAATCGAACGGACAGGGGTACATTCCGGGGATTCAATTGCAGTGTATCCTCCACAAAGCTTGTCACGATGCGTCAAAGAGCAAATCGTTGATATAACAACGAAGCTGTCCAAGCATCTGAATGTTATAGGCCTCGTTAATATTCAGTTTTTAGTGGTGCAGGAGCAAGTGTATGTCATCGAAGTCAATCCTCGCGCCTCAAGAACGGTTCCATTTATGAGCAAAATCACGAATGTTCCGATGGCTAATATAGCAACCAAAGTATCCTTGGGGCAAAGCCTTGCTTCATTCGGATTTCCAGAAGGCCTGTTGAAGGAAACCGACGAAGTTTCAGTTAAAGTCCCGGTGTTTTCTCTTCATAAGCTAAGCGGTGTGGAGATTGCGTTAAGTCCTGAAATGAAATCCACAGGCGAGGTTATCGGGAGAGACCCAGTGTATGCAAAAGCGTTGTATAAAGGCTTGCTTGCCGCAGGGATGAAGCTGCCTGCCCAAGGAACCGTCATCGCTTCCATTGCTGACAAGGATAAAGCAGCGGCTGTTGAACCGCTAAGAAAGCTGTTCCGGCTTGGGTACCGGATTATCGCAACTCCCGGGACCGCCCGGCTGCTTCAAGCGAACCATATTCCGGCTTCGAGCTATAACATGGAAGAGCTTATCCATTCGCTGCGAAGCTTCAAAGCAGACCTGTTAGTCAACATGGTGACAACAGGAAAAGCTGCTTCCAGCAACGGCTTCCAACTACGGCGCGAGGCCATCGAAAGCGGACTTGTATGCCTAACCTCGATGGATACCGTGCATGCCTATACAAATGTGCTGGAATCGGTGTATTTCACACCGTTCGCCATTCGTTAAGGATACGCGGCTCGCCATTTTGGGTGGATGAGCGCGTTTGCGCTTTTTGTTAAGGAAATGGAGTGGGAAGCTGCATGATCGCTCCCACTCCATTCTCTTAGTCTTTACGAAACATCACTCCAAGCCGAAGCATGTTCATGTTCACGGAGCTCCAATAAGCAGTGGAAAATGTGTCAGCATTGCTAATTGTGCTTCCCCTTGCTCACTCACTCCTGCTTTTGTGTAATCGATTGTCATTGGCAGCTTGATTTGGACACTATAATTTCCGAAAGGGACCTGCTTGCCGTCTGAATCCTTTTGATCCCAACTAAAGGTCAACTCCTCGCTTCCGCCGCTTTTAAATAAGGCTTTCGATTCGGGGATTTTTCCTGACCAGACCAGCTCCGGTTTAATACGGCCAGCGCCTATGTCCAGTTGACGGGTAATCTCAATTGTGAAGGACGTTGATGGATTCAATTCCAATTCGTCCGTACTTACGTTTCTGATTGCATAGCGTAAACCTACTTCTTGGCCTCTGGAAAAGTAAGCTTCAGGATTGATCATTTCCCCATTCATAACAACTATGGTTAAATCAAACGGATAGTTTCTCCATCCGGCTCCCAGCTCATATTGATGAGTCTTTTTTACGCCTGTAATTTCCTTAGGGATGACTGCTGCCGGAGGTGTATATAAAGCAGGATCATCTTCCGGGTTTATTTGATAAATCCAACAATCCCCAAGCCAGTCGCTATGAATATGATGCCAGCCTCCGCCATGCTCGAACACGGTTACCTTCTGAGGAGTCAATCGGCCGAGCTCCCGAGCTTGCTTATCAGGATGCTCGTATGCAATGGCAGAATCGGTCAGGATCATACTTCTTTCTTCTGACTTAAGGTCCGGCGGATAGCCAACATGACTGTTGACCCAGCGCTTCCCTTCCCATGTATCGATGTACAACCATTCATTATTTAGTGTTATCTTTGCATGCACTAGCTGGGGTGACAGCATGCCAGCAACCTCGCTCCCTGCATCCGGAGTACGGAACATTGGAGTTGGCGTCCGCAGATGTAACCATAAGCCGCTGCTGTTCGGTCCGTAAAACTCCGCATGCTGAATAATGGAAGATTTGGGATGAATCCATTTATAGCCAAGCCATGTTTCAATCAGATAGTATTCTCCATCGGTATACACGGACCGGACTACTTGCGGAGAAATGGTTCCCAAGCTCTGTTTCATAGAAGCTTGCCGCGCCGGATACAAGTTTTCCTCTTGCATCAGCACCAGATAGTCGTAATATTGCTCCTCAAATGGAGCGTTCTGCAATAGAACCCATTTATCCTCATTCGTTGTTTTAATTTGAAACCACACTTTGCTTCCGTTCAAGAGCTTACGGTCCCAGCCATTTTCGGCTCCCGTTACTTGTACCGTCTGCGGGGCAGCATCGTAGAGCTGATTGCCGTCAATCCCGTCATAGATAGGTGTTCTATCAGCCGTTAAGCTAATTTCTTGGGGAAGCTGCATACCTGTGGAACCGGATTCCGCTGCAAATGCAGCGTTCATAACTGTGGTAGCCACGCTCCCGAGGAGCAGCACAAGCAGCATCAATAGTACTCGTTTAGGTTTCATTTCATTTCCTCCCTATCTAAATGCCTGATATACATTCAGACGCTCGGGAGGCTAAAAGGTTTCCAAACTGCATCGGCATTCCCCATTGAAGTTTAAGCAAATTGAGGGGAAAAACGGTGATGTGTTGCTTGTTCAAATCCGTAGGCTATTTTTATCAAAGTAGGCTCGCTAAATGCTCTACCTGAGAAGACTACACCGAAGGGACCCTTTGTATGATCACCATCCGAGTCTATAATGCCTGTTGAAGAATACCCCGCCGGAACCGCAATTAATGGATAGCCCAATCGAGCTGCAGTATATAGCCCGTCAACATCCCCAGGTAACATTAAGGCATCCAGACTGTATTTATCCAACACATAGTCTATTCCTTCATGAAGCGCCAACTCCATGTATTCCTGCTTCTTCTGCAGATAGGTTTCTTCAGTCAGTGCTGTTTCTTCGGACCTTATTAGCGTATCCTGCCCATATTTCAAAGCAATCTCCGCATTATTTTTATTGTACTCAATCAGCTCATCCAAAGAGTGAACCGGTACGGTATCAGCCAACTTGTATAAATAATTATTGAGACCTTTCTTAAATTCATACGTGATGACATCATTATTCCAGTTCATCTGCTCAACGTAGAGACTAACATGATCGATAATTGTGGCTCCTTCATTCTTCAAAGTAATAATGGCTGCTTCCATAATAGAAAGCCTTTCCTCATCCAAATGCTTATAATAATGTCTTGGAATGCCTATTCTTGCATGTTTTAAAAAGCCTTCTTCTAAAAATGGCGTGTAGTCTTGAAAATAATGCTTTTCGCTCGAAAATGTAGCACTATCATTGCTATCCACTCCAGTTAATGTCCCCAAAATAATGACAGCATCCGTTACCGTTCTAGCTATAGGTCCCGGAGTGTCTTGGCTGCAAGATATAGGAATAATCCCGCACCGGCTAACTAACCCTACCGTAGGTTTGATTCCTACCAGGAAGCTTTGACAAGCAGGACCTACAATAGATCCTGCCGTCTCCGTTCCTATAGCTGCCGCTCCCAAATTTGCCGCTACCGCAGCAGCAGAACCGGAGCTGGAGCCGCTGATGAACAGCTCACCGGCACCATATGGATTTAGAACAATTCCACCTCGCGAGCTGTATCCCGCAGGCATCCGGCTTGACATGAAGTTGGACCATTCCGTCATATTCGTTTTTCCGAGCAATATGGCTCCCGCGGAACGAAGCTTAGCCGCTACGAATGAATCTGCTGCCGCGAACGAATCGGCCAAAGCTACTGATCCTGCACTCGTATGCATATTATCCTTGGTATCTATATTATCCTTCAATAGAATGGGAATACCATGCAGCTTTCCCCGGCTCCCTGTTTCTTTTCGTTCAATATCTAAAGCTCTTGCGATTTGTATAGCATCCGGATTGATTTCTAATATGGAATGAATTACTGGATCAAACTTATGAATCCGGTCCAGATATACATTAACTAAATCCTCTGAGCTTATAGAACCTGCTTCCAAAGCAGTTTGCATACTTGTAATATCTGCTTCTACAATCCAATCCTGCAGCTTGATAGTCACTTGAACAGCTCCCCTAATCAAAAAAATGTGGTGTGATTATCTTCAACTTACCACAATTTCTTCACCTAATAACATGGAGAGATTAACTATACTTATTTTAAGCTTTGAATGTATTGACAAAAAAAGAGCTGTACCAAAAGTCATTTTGGTACAGCCGTTTATTAAATATTCTCAGATGTGCAGAGATAAGGTCACTTCCAACGCGTATTATATATGAAGAATAATGAGGCCGTCCTCCACTGTAATCGGATATGTCTCTATCTTCGTCTCCTCTGCCTCTATAGTCGGCTCGCATACTACAGCAGCAACAGCGGCAGTTGGCTGTTCTACAGTAACATCATAGGTGCGGACAAGACATTTATGAGGATCATAGATCGATTTGCCTGTCAAAATATCGAATTCCCAACCGTGCCAAGGACATCTTATAATTTCCCCGCTTCGTCCGTATACATATTGTCCCGGTGGCGCTGTAAGCGTCATGCCAGTAACACGCCCTTGGCATAAGGGCGCCCCCTGGTGCGGGCAGCTGTTACGCATTGCGTAATAAGTACCGTTGACATTGAATACGCCGATAGACCGGCCTTCGGCTTGAACGATTTTGCACCCACCGGCCTGTACCTCCGTAACCGTTCCTACAACATGACGTCCCAAGCTGATCTCCTCCTAAAAGTTTCGCGAGCGAAACTTACTTCGTCCATATAATTATCGCAATCGGTAAAGTTCTCTGGCCGTGTCTGAAAAAATCCGGTTGTATAAATCCTCCGGCAGCTTGGGGAACGCACGCTTCGGCGAGTCGAAGTCCCAATGCGGATAATCACTGGAAAACATCAAAATATGGCGCGCATCCATCATATCCAGCACCTGAAGCAGATGCTGATCATTGTCCGGCCGTTCAATCGGCTGCGAGGCCATACGGACATGATTGCGTAAATATTCACTCGGCCGTTTGGTCAGCCACGGCACTTCGTACCGAAGCCCTTTATACTCCGCGTCCAACCGCCACATTAATGCCGGAAGCCAGGAAACGCCGCCTTCGACAAGCACTACTTTAAAGTCAGGAAACCGTTCGAATACACCTTCGGTAATAAAGCTGACCAGATGCGCTTGAAAGCTTAATGACAGACAAGTATGCCACTCGATATAATGAGTCGGATAGCCGGGTGACGGCTGCTCATTGATACCCATACCATCGGTACCCGGATGAATGGCAAAAGGAAAACCGTTACGCTCGCACGCTTCATAAATCGGATAATACTGCCGTTGGCCGAACGGCGCCCTTGCTCCCGAGTCTGTCATAACCTGAACAAAATGCGGATGTCCCGCCCAACGGTCAATTTCCTTCGCCGCGGCCACCGGATCCTGATGTGCAATAGTAATTGAGCCTTTGAATACGCCGTCATTGTTGTATTTGCCGAGCCAGGTGTCGGCCAACCAGTCGTTGTACGCGGCAGCTAGCGCTGTCGCCAAATCCGGATCGGGGATCATATTGCAAAAAGCCCGGGGCAGCAGAATAGCATGATCGATTCCGTATTCTTCAATAAGCTGCCGGCGCAAAAAGTCAGGGTCCGTGCCCGCTCCCCCGCCACCCGGAGGCTTTGCATCCAATCTGACGCCATGAACCGGGTTCTCATAAAAGCCTCCCCTGCCTGAAGGCAAATTCCGGCTGCGCCACGGCTCCTGCATATAGCTCCTCAACTCGTCACTGCTTTTCGGATATACATGAACATCACAATCAATAATGCCTTTCTTTCCTTGTGCACCTTCAAAATCCGCCATTGCCTTCACCTCATCGTATAGTCTGTCGGGATAAGTCCTTGGAACGCGTTCATCTTAGCAGCTGAGACGGCGGCGTTCTACAGACATTTTTTTATAATATCTGACTTTATAAGTTTTCAGTGGAGCTGAACAAGTCTGATATTGCAAGAAAAGCTACAACTTAGACACGAATGTATCTTCTTCGAAAGGGCTTCGATCAGAAGCTTTTCTTACCCGGCCATATATTTCCTAATCCTACCTAACCCTTGACCGAACCTAACATTACACCTTTGGCAAAATGCTTCTGCAGAAACGGATAGACGATAAGAATCGGCGCCATCGACAGCATAATGGATGCCATACGGATCGTTTCCTGCGGCAAAACCCGGTCATCCCCGCCAGCACCTGCCTGACCGACACCATTGGAATCGGAGTCTATAACGAGTGTTTTGACGAGCACCTGAAGCGTCCACTTTTTAGAATCTGAGATGTAAATAAGCGCATTAAAATACGTGTTCCAATGAGCAACGGCGAAGAACAGTGTGAAGGCAGCAATAGCCGGCATCGATAGCGGTATAACAATTCGCAGAAATACCCCGAGATCCGAGCAGCCGTCAATCCGTCCCGAATCTTCAAGCTCCGACGGCAGTGATTCCAGAAAGCTTTTGATTACAATAAGGCTCCAAGCGCTGGTTAATCCCGACCAAATCAAGGACCAATAGGAGTTAAGCAGCCCCAGTTCTTTTATCAAAATGTAGCTCGGTACGATTCCCGCATTAAACACTAAGGTGAAAATAACCGCGCTCATCATAATGCCGCGTCCGGGCATCGTTTTCTTGGTCAGAGCATATGCCATGGAAAAGGAAACGATAACGTTAAGAATAGTACCGATAACCGTAATAAAAACCGTGCTTTTCAAAGCGTTGATAAAGCTGTTGGTAGATAAAATATACTTGTAGGCGACAAGCGACCATTTCTCGGGAAATAAATAAAATTGCAAAGGGATATAGGCTTTGGGATCGGTAAAGGAAACACTAAACACGTAAATAAACGGAAAAATACAAATGATTGAAATGATGGCCAGGAGCGAATAGTTCACCCAGTCAAACAATGTCAGCTTTTTGCGCGCAACAAAACTCATCGCAGGCTCCCCTCCTTCAATAAATGCCTTCGTGTCCGAGCTTTTTGACAACGTAATTAGATGCAAGCACAAGCACAAGACCGACGACACCTTTAAACATTCCGACTGTAACCCCGGCACTGATCTGTCCCTTCAATATACCGTGTGTATACGCATACGTATCAAACACTTCCGATACCGACAAAACGAGAGGATTCTGCATCAGCAGCACCTGCTCGAAGCCGACGTCGGCCATATGACCCAGCCTTAAAATAAGCAATATGATAATGGTGGGCCGAATTGCCGGTAATGTAATATGCCAAATTTGATGCCAACGGTTAGCTCCGTCCACAACAGCCGCTTCATATCTCTGCGGATCAACTCCCGCCATCGCTGCGAGAAAGATGATGGTGCCCCAGCCTGCTTCCTTCCACATGCTTTGCGCGGTAATGAGTCCCCAGAAAAAATTCGGATTGGACAAAAATGCCACGCTTTCATGACCGGAACCTGTAATAAGTTTATTTACAATGCCCACATCGGTGGAAAGAATGAAGAAGGTCATACTTGCTACTACTACCCAGGACAAAAAATGCGGCAAATACACAATCGATTGGTTTAACCGCTTAAACACCTCATGCCTGACTTCATTCAACATTAGCGCCAAAATAATCGGGACCGGAAACATAAACAGCAGCCCGATCAGATTGATGGCGAATGTATTTCTCAGCATCATGTAGAAGGCGTTATCGGTGAACAATTCGTTAAAATGCTTCGCTCCAACCCACGGACTGCCCCAGAAACCGCCGAAGGGATTATAATCTTTAAAAGCAATCAGCAGTCCCCACATCGGGGCGAACTTAAACAGAATGAAATAAAGCACGCCCGGCAAAGCAAGCAAATACATATATTTATGCTGCAGCATGCGGATCCAGAGTCGGGGCCAATAGCCGGTATTCATTTGATTTTTAAGCACGGACTTCGCCGTGTCAGCCGTTGCAGCGGGCTCCAGCATACCATGCACCTCACTTTTATTTGACGTTTGTGATACGGGTCAACGGGATTCCGACCCGGTTGTTTTATTGCTGACGGAGGTGGTAATACGGCTGATTGGAAAGATCAGCATTCAGCCCCGGAGCGAGCCATGCTTCCCCAAGTTCATTTCTCAGCTCAAAAAAGTAAATGAGCGGATAGGAGGAATCCGTATAGCTGCCCGGAATGACAGCAGAATAATGTCCCTCAGATTGCTGCATGGTTACAGTTTGATAAGACTCCGCTTGATGTGCATGCCTGTAAAGCAGACTCACGTGCACATCAGTACTAGCTTCGGCAAGCATCAAATGCAGTTCTACCGGCTCTCCCACACGGAATGTTCCCGGTGATACATGGTTGTATTCCGGATGCTGCAGCACCTCTGAACCGAAGAGAGCTCCTGCAGACGCCGTCTCCAACGGAGCTGAACCTTCATAATCTTTGGCGGCTTTGAGATACACCTGCTCCATCGCAGCGATATCTTCATCGATCCCTGCTAACCGGTCGGACCAGTGGCCCTTCATAAACGGCTTATAGCCGAAGGTGATGTCATCACGGTACACATCCTTGGTTACAGCAACGACTCTCTCCCAAGCCGACCTCGCAGAACGGTAGCTCTGTAAGGCCGCCTCCAGCTGCTGGGGATTGCCGGTCCGCTCGAACATGGCGTAGGCAACTCCGGCACGCAGCTTATCCGCGAAGAAGCGACCGATTCCCGCCTGAGCAGCGATATCGACAGCCCAGCGCCGGAAAGTAGCGCCTGCCGAATCGCTCACTAATGTGCCGGCTGCGGCCAAATGCCGTTCGGCCGCTTCCGCGAGCCCCGATAGCCGGTCTGCGACTTCAAGCGGTGAATATTTGCCGCGCCGCTCGCCATTCACTGAATCATCGGCAAACTCATTGATCGCATAAAAGATGGCGGTGTCAAGCGGACTTACTGCGCCGAATGTATGCGGGGCAGGGGTGTCAAAATAAGTTTCGGATTGCTTGCCTGTGTCGACAATCGCCAGATTATTGTACATCTCCGGCCAAAAGTAATTGTTCGATGCAGATGGCAGATGAGCGGTCGTAATCAGCAGTAATATTCGGCTGGCATGTGCCAGTGCCTCGCCTAAATCAGGCCCTGCCCCCTGGAACTCATGACGCAAATATCTTTGCCATTGACCTTCAGCAGCGTCAGGATTGTAATTCAATCTTCCCCATACACGGTAAGTGTACAAATATTTATTCCAGCCATGACCCTCCATTTGCAGCCCCGCATCCTTATAAAGCTCCCGTCCCCCCGGAGTACCGCTGGTTTTACGCGCTTTGAACGACATCGGTTCACAAAGCTCTACACCGAGGCTGTCGCAGAAGCTTCCGCTGCGCCCATAGCCCGCAGCCATTGCAGGATCACCCCATAACAATACCCGCTGCGTTCCGGGCCAGATGCGGTGAAGCACCCCGGTTTGCCGGTTTTCGTTCAAATAATCGGCATAGCCGTATCGCGTAAAACGCCTGTAAGTGTTTGTAACTCCCATTAATTCAGCACGCTCCGTCGTCGCAACCGGTAATTCTCTGGCGCGAATGGCAGCCTGATGGTAAGGCAAACCCATATGCTCCGCCCAAAATTTAGGGGAAACAATGACCGGCATTCCGGTGCCATGAGCAACCTCCAGCATCTGAGCGTCCACGCCTTTAGGATGCATGTCGATCTCCACTTCCCGGCCGCATCCGGTTATCCCTTTCATAACTTCATTCCAGAACACATGCGAGGGCTCCGGAATACCACCTTCGTAATGCGTGCGAATGGTCACACCGTCTATATTTGGACATAGCTTGAGCAAAAGACCTAATGCATCCCGGCAGTAAACGGCATGGTTCTGCTCATCCACGCCTTCAATGGTGTGAAGCTCGTTAGGACTATCCAGCATCTGATAGGCATGATTCCATAGCCCAAGCTGGAAATGGATACCGCGCAGCTTGGCCTCACGGCTAATATACTGCAGCATGGATAAATTCCGTTCCGCTTCTCCCTCCGGTAATTCACGAACGCGAACCCCATAACCGGGGACAGAAACAAAAAACGGATATGCGAATCCAAAATAGTTGTCCTGCACATTCGGGTCATGCCCATAGTCATACGATATACCGAGAGTCAGGTGCAGCCGGTTGAAGCGGTGCGTGGCCAGCTCGGTCAAATACTCTTCCCAGAACAGCTTATCGTAGAACCATGGCTTATCTTCAATTTCACTGCAAAATGAACGGCTAATACTGCGGATTCGATTTGCCGGCTGCTCTCTGTACGACTCTATTTCCGCCAGCGCTGCCAGCGGTTCATCGCTGCACTGAACACGGTCCGCCAGCTCCAGAACTCCGTAGATCAAGCCACGAATATCCGCCCCGATAACAGCAATAGCAGCTATACTCTGTGCAACTTCTGCCTGTTCAGCAGGTTCTCTCAAGATGCAGAATGATTCCGCAGCATCCGGCTTAAAGTCAATTCCCGTCTCGATTGAATGCAAAAGCTTCTGCGCCGTTTCAGAGCCGGCGCCGGTAATAGTAATCTGCAGGCTATACCCGGATCCCAAATTTCCATCATCTGCTTGCTGTCCGCTCGAATCAACCGAAATTCCCTGCTGCTCCAGCACATGCGACAAACGCGCAACTGCCCACTCTGCTGAATCTGCGGTAACCGCAACCGCTGTATCTGTGAAATCACATATCACCCGAATCCGTTCTTTACTTCTGTCACGATCTTTCATCTATTAACATCTCCTTTGCTCCCGCTAAAGTCATATTCATAACAGAGCTTATAGAGCTCCACAATTTCCGCATGAACCGGAATGGTCGGATTATTGGCAGGACTGCCGCTCTTGAGAGCATCGTCCGCCATTCTTGGCAAAGCATTCAAAAAGACTTCCCGTTCAATACCCCAATTTTTCAAATTAGGAATTTGCATCGCCGTGCATAAACGTTTAATTTCCTTTATCACCGCATCGGCCCATTGTTCATCCGTTAACTGCTCTACCGTAAGCACCGGCAGCATGATCCGCCCTATATCCGCTAATCGCGGCAATGCATCCTTCTTGCTGTATTCCAGAACGGCCGGAAAGAGCATCGCATTGGATATCCCGTGAGGCACATGAAATTGCGCTCCTATCGGTCTGGACATGCCGTGAACAAGAGCGACAGATGCATTGGAGAAAGCAGCCCCGGCGATCATCGCTCCGGTCATCATTTTTTCCCGGGCAGCTACGTCATCACCATGCTCATAGGCGCGCAGGATATTCGCCGAAATATCGCTTACCGCCGACAGGGCAAGGGCATCCGTAACCGGATTCGCCTTCCTGGACAAATAAGCCTCCACGGCATGGCACAATGCATCTACTCCCGTTGCAGCCGTGGTGCCCGGCGGGCAGGTGAGAGTCAGCAGAGGGTCGATCAATGCTATTTGAGGGAGCAGCTCAGGCTGCGAAATCATCATCTTCTCATTCGTTACCGAGTTCGTAATAACGGTTACTTTCGTTACCTCAGACCCGGTCCCGGCTGTCGTTGGAATAGCTATAAGCGGCAGCGCTTTATGGTCGAACATCCGCTTACCGCCGGCATAATCGCCGATATATCCGTCATTATGCATCATTACAGCCACAGCTTTAGCTGTGTCCAGACAGCTTCCTCCGCCCACAGCTACAATGAAATGGCATTCATGCTCCCGGCACCGGCTTAGTCCTTCGTCAACATGCTTATCTGTCGGCTCTGTATCTACTCCCGTATAGCTCACGCTTGAAACAGACGCAGACTGAAGAAGCTGTTCGCAGCGCTCCACGATTCCAAGCTTTTTCATAACGGGATCGCTTATTATTAGCGCCTTACTCCCCATTACAGAAGCCCACTTGCCTAGCTGGTCAAATGAGTTAGAGCCGTTGACTACCGTTTCCGGCAGAAACAGACGATGCAAGATGTTCATTTCCTCAATCCTTCCGTCACTTCTGCGAAATTTGATAATCTGCCTTTTCCAGCCATTCCGGATTAATAGTGACTCCCCAGCCGGGTCCGTCCGGTACGTTGACTTTACCGTCCCGCACTTCCGTCTTGGCGGTAAATAAGGAGTTCGTCCACGAATCGGACTCGATGGAATATTCCATAAATGTACCTGCATTCGGTATGGCGGCCACCATATGCAGAGTGAAGATAGTGACCATGGAGTGATTCGCCGCATGGGGGGTGCAAGTCATGCCGGCGTATTGGGCAAGCCGCGCTACCTCCATAGCCCGGCTAAAGCCGCCGGTATAGCAAATATCGGGCTGTACAATATCTACCGCATGCATGGAAATCATCCGTTTCCAATGAGCCATATCGGTATCCTGCTCACCTCCGGTTACAGCCACATCCAACGCATCTGTAACCTGCTTCGTCCATTCCAATTCCGGATACGGACACGGTTCTTCATAATGAACGACACCGTATTGCTCCAGCATGCGCCCGACCTCAATCGCTCTGCGCGGGCTAAAGCCGCTGTTTGCATCAACATACAAAGCCGTATGGTCGCCGATGGCTCGGCGAACGGCAGGTACAACCTGCTCGGTCCGTCCCGGGTACACATCAACATCACGTCCGAAATTATTCCCGATGCGAATTTTAAATGCCCGAAAGCCATAGTCCTGCTGCAATCTTTTCAGCCGTTCGGCCTCGTCCTCAGGAGAAATGTCCCTGCGCATGCTGGAGCCGTATACATCCACCGGACGGGGCTTGCCTCCAAACAGCTCGCAAACACTTCGGCCTGCTCTTTTCCCTTGCAGATCCCACAATGCCGTATCCAGCCCGCCAACCGCTCTGCATACATAGGAGCCCGGAAACTTATGCTCACCTTCCACACATCTTTCTACCAAATTCTCTATTCGCTCTGCATCGGCACCCAGCGCATAAGGAGCTATCTGCTGATGCAGCACCATAGCCGATATGTTAGCGTGATATGTGGCCATCTGCCCATAACCTTCGTGTCCGTCATCGGTTCTGACTCTAACGATACTGATATTCCTGGTTGTAAAGGTTTCTATGCTTTTGATTTTCACCAAGTTCACCCTCTCCCCTGCTTAATCACCGGGCTTCTCAAGCCAATCACCCATGCATCCCTGCCCGGAAGGGTAGCCCTCAGAGTCGAACCTTCTTGTGAATAGCCGCCAGTTCCCCAATACACGCGGTCTGCAACCTGCAGTCCAAACGTGTCGGAAAGCTTAATGTCTGTCATTATCGACTCTCTACCCGGGTTGATGATCCATAAAAATAACGATCCGTCCGTATTTTGCGATAGTCTCGCCTGTAAGCTTGGATCGGACAACCATACATGAGGGGTAACCTCCGCCCAATCCAACACCTTCAAGAAAAAAGCGGCGTTCGCCGTATCATGTGTCTTATAGTAGCCGATCGACGGGAATGTACCGATCAATAAGGTTTTGCCTTTACCGTGGGCATGCTCAACAACTGCTGTACTGCCATCCGGAAATTGTCCTAATGATCTGCCTGAGGTAGCTTTGTAGGACTGCCTGAAGCCCCCGCCCAGCACCTTACTGCCACTGCCTCCGTCAAAATCAAAGGCAATCCCGTCAGTAATATCTGGCATAAACTGTACTTCAGCCTCCACTGCGCCGAAAACAACATCCAAATGATGATTAGGCTGAAGCGTGCCTACCTTACCGCGGTCGCCAAAATAGGCCGGGCAGCCCTCGCTGATTAACGTGCCGCCATTCTCTACCCAATGTCCCAACAATGCTGCATATTCCTGAGACAGCATGATCGGGTACGGCCAGTAAAGCACGCGATATTGGGCAATATCGTCGATATGTACCCAATCAGGCTGAATTCCTTGGTCAAAAAAGCCTTGATAAGCACCCCACATCGCTTGCGCGTACAGCTCGTTCTTACCTTCCCGGTTCAGTAAATAATCAAAAATTTGCGTCTCTGGAACAACAAGAATGCCTATTTCTCCTTGAACCGGAGCCGATTCAAGCAGCTCCCGCTGCTCCGCCGAATTGGCCCATCGGGCTATCGAGCCAGCCATCTCCGAGCGGTCTGTCCGTGTGCCGTCCATCGCATAAGGGCCGAACGCCCCGAACAACGGACCGTCAAGCAATGGACGCCAACGTGGAAACAGCAGCCCACGCGCTCCGCCGGCGAATGATATCATCTGCCAGACGCGGATATCCTCCGGCTCCGTGACCCGGCCGTCCTCCTTAGGCCGGCCGACTACCTGCGGCTGCAGCCATAACGGCCCGCCCTGCGCCTCCGCATGCCAGAAGGTTTTGCCGCGTGATGCTGCCCGCGTCAAATCTACGGCATGCCATTGCTTCCATGGCTCGCTGCCCTTGCGGGAGGCCACCCATGTGAAGCCGTACACATCGGCTTTGGACGCAGCCAGCCAATCATCGGCGCCCATCGACGCCATGACATTAATACTGCCCGCGATCCCGTGGGCCGCTATGATGTTCTTGTCATCCAGACTGCGGATCAGATCAATCCGCCACTGCATATGCTCATAGAAGTTGTCTTTCGTGAACTGCACCCAATCCAAACATTCGGGATACGGTCCCGTCTGATGAGGAGAGCGCACCTGCTCCCAAGATGTATAACTGTAACGGTTCCACGCTTGATTCAACGCCTGCAGGCTGCCGTACTTGGTCTCCAGCCACCTGCGGAATTTCTCATTCGTATATGGGCAATGGCATACGTGAGGAGAGTAATTGCATTCATTCCACACATCATAACCGGCTGTAGCAGGTTGGTCTTTATAACGCAGCACCAGCCCTGTCAGAAAACGGCCGGCAGCTTCCTTCACCTCGGAGCAATCCAGACAAAGAACCCCTTGTGAGCCTTCGCTGAACCCACCCGTGGCACTGCTCGCTCCCATCTGCGTGCTTAACGGTGTTCCGTCCGATTTCACATGAACGGCATGTGAATACATGTCTGCCGCCCACTCGGGAACGGAAGTGATCATCTCGGCGATGATGGTCATGATGCCGTGCTTGGCAGCCAAATCCATCTGCCGGTCGTAATCAGCCCAATCGAAAACGCCGGGAGCCGTTTCAATCGCCCCCCACATGAACCAGTGGCGGTTGAAGTTCATCCCGTCCTCTTGGGCTACCGCATAATCGCGTTCCCAGTCTTCACGGGGCGGATTCGACTTGCGGAAATAGACCGCTCCGTAAGGCAGCTGCGGCAACGCTCGCTTGGTTGACATCGGAATCCTCCTTCTGCTAAGTCCGGCGATTATCGCACCGCAGCGCGGGTTGACCCTTATTCTGAATCGCCGTGTCGTAAGGTTATTAAATTGCTACAGCCCGCAGAGACATTCTAATTCATGACCCTGCGGGCTTGTTTCATTATGGCTACTTCGCGTTGCCGAAATATTCTTTATAGGTTTTGGCAAATTCCTGATAAGCCTTCTTGATATCCGCATTGTTGTTCAGCTTATCCACGTAAGCTTTATACTCATCCATCGAAATTTGCGCAACGATTGCTTTAGTCGCCATCGCCTGCCATTCCTTCTCGTACTTCGGCCATACGGAAGTCCATGTATCGGATGCAATATTACCGAACAGGCTTAACTTCCCAAGCTTGCTGTAAATCTCGGTATCTTTTATTTTCTCATCGTTATAAGCTTTTGGCGCAGCAGGATTCAGCACTTTCATCTTATTGTTGAACGCCAATGAAAATACTTGGTTCGCGTTCGTTGTCACCTGCTTCACGCCTAGTTCAGTAAGCTGCGGTTGACCGTCTACGACTTTATGATGGACACCTTCGATACCGTAATAGTTAAAATCGGTAAACTCCATAGTTGTCGTTTTTTCCATGTAATCAAGAATTTGCTTAACCTTCGCTTCAGGCACTTTTTTGGAAATATACATACCCCCGAAGGTCGGATTCGCCAATTGAGCTGTGTAACCACCAGGCCCTTTCATCGGAGGTAAGGTAATGACCTTAGCATCCGGCTGCACTTTTTTAATATCCTGCTCCCATGTGTAGTCACGCCATATATTCCGTACATAAGAGACGGCGCGTCCTGTTGCGAACAGCTCTTCGGCCTGCGTCTTCTTAATTGCCGAAAATTCCTTGGACAAGATGCCGTCAGCATACTGCTTACGGAACCACTCAATCATCTGGGTGTAATTAGGCGTTAATGTTTCTTTAATCAGTCCGCCGTCTTTATCAAAGATCGGGTCCAACCCTCCAAACGCTCCAAGGAAAGTGCCGTCGCCGTCAGCCAGAAGAAAACCGTGTCCTAATATACCGACTGTATCGTTCTTCCCGTTTCCGTCCGGATCGCTGGACACAATCTTTTTCAACGCTGCGGCATATTCATCAATCGTTTGAGGAACCGGAATATTGTACTTGTCCAGCCAGTCCTTGCGGAATTTAATGCCTAAGTCAATTTGCGGGCGGTTGCGGGGCAAGCCGTAGATTTTACCGTCTGCCTTCATATAGCTCCATACGTTAGGCCCGCTGTTGTTTTTAAGATTCGGATACTTGCTGAAATCTCCGAGAAACGGAGTCAAATCCCAGAAGGCACCTTGCTTGATAGCGCTAAGCAGGGTTGGGCGCGTGGTGCTTTGCGAGACGATGATCTCGGGCAGGTTGCCGGATGCCAGAACAAGGTCGAATTTAGTATCATAATCGCCTGACGGTATCCATTCTACATCCAGCTTGGTGTTGGTTCTTTTTTGCCATTCTGTCCAATATTGGTCGTTCATGTCCGGCACATCGGCAAAAGACGGTACTAAAAGCTGCAGCTTGACCGGTTCGCTTGGCTTGACCTCTTTTTTGTCGTCAGTCTTATTAGCGACATTATTGCCGGTACCTGCAGCGGGCTGAGTTCCCCCCGAACATCCTGCCAGCAAACCAATTGAAACAACGGTTGTCATCATCCAACTGACTTGTCTACGAAACGAAGCATTCATTGTAACCCTCCTATTTACTTTTTGAATGCACTCTGACAGCGCTTTCAATCACATTGTATGCCGTACCTGAGCGGCAAGTAAGTGACAATTCTTTACGGGAAGCGTCCATGACAAGCTTTGGGCAATTTTTGTCTTACCGGTTATAAACCGTCTGCCGGGCGTATGCCTACCGGTGCTCCGCTCTAAAAATACTAGGGTTCATTTTCGTATGTCTTTGGAATATGCGGTTTAAATTCCGTTCCGAATACCCGATAGCGGCGGCTATCTCACTTACGTTAAGATCCGTTTCCAGCAGCAGCCTTTTCGCCTCTTCAACCTTGCATTCCACTACAAAGTCAAGGAAGTTGATACCCATTTCTTTCTTAAACAGCCTGCTTAAGTAGGACGGACTCATTGCGATCATTTCAGCGCAGTGCACGAGCGATAGATCCTCCGTACTGTGTTCTCTAATGTACTTGGAAATTTGCAGAACGGCGGACTGTCCGGCCGAGCTTCGGTATTCCTCGGTCAGCTTATGGTACAGCGGGAATAATATTTCGATAAACCAGGCAAAGATTTCACGTGACGTTTGCTTCGCTTCCAGCTGGCCGAATAAGTTGTACTCCAATATATCGAGAATACTGCCTCCTTGCTTTTCCAAGGACGTTATGATCGCCGAGAGCAGCACATGATAGCTTTGATAAATAAAATTATACGATTGGGAAGACCTGATAGACTCTGTAAATTGAACCAATGACTGCTGCGCTTGCGCAAGCTCTCCTTTGACAAGAGAATCTACAATGCTGCTCTCCAATTCCCGCGGATAGCGGAAGGAAGCCTGCTTTCTGGAGCTTTCCAAATCCTCAATGTACATCACCGGCTCCGAATCCTGATAAATCCTATATTGGAGTGCCAGCTCAGCTTCCTTATAGGATAGGGGGACGTCTGCAATATGGGAATAACTGCGTCCTATGCCGACCGTAGCCTGAAAGGAGAGATAATTCGTTAACGATTGGCTAACCGAATCGGCAAAGCTTCGTGCGGCCTGATGGAGCTTAATAGGCGCAATGTCGCATTTCCACTGCAGAAGCGCTACTGCTTTGCCTTGGTTAGTGAAAATATAACCGCTGATGAGCTCATTTTTTTGCAGAAGCTCCTGCATCACATTCATGACGGCAAAAGCAATAATCGGTTTATCCTTGGGGAAAAACCGCTTCTCCTTATAGGCATTTTCCACCTCGACGACAATGACTGAATAGGTTGATTTAATATCGATACCGTAGCTCTCGCATTCTTGAATTAGCGACTCGTTCCTGACATACTCTCCGTTTACGAGCTGCTGCAGACACTTCTCGCGGAGTGTCGGCTGTACCTTTTCCATATAGCCGCCCAGCTTCTCCGTCTCTTGGCTTAAATAATCGAGGCATGCACGTATGTAAGCGAACTCATCCTCTTTATTTTGAATCCGTCCCTCGCTAAGCAGCTGACTATGCTGAATGAGCTTCTCTATCGGACTGTATGCTTTTTTCGTACTGAAATAGGTCAACAAGATACCCAGTAAAATAAAAAACAGGGCAACTATAATAGTGACAATGCGTATCCATCCAATACGCTCCTCTAGCATTTGCTCGGGTATAACCGTTACATAAGTGCGCCCGAAAATGCTTTTTAAATATGTAAATTGAGCTTGGCGTCCGTCCACTCCTACATCGAAAAAGCTGTCTATCGTTGAATCCGCTGTGCCTATAGTCTGCAAGACCGGGTGGTTCTCCAGCAGCCGTTTGATGTGTTCCTTACTTTTGGAATCAAGCTTGGACAAATTAGGGTAGCTGACCATCAGCATTTCCGGACCTTTAGTCAAGATCGTTGTATCCGCTTGCAAAAAGTTGCTTATTAAGGAAGTTTCTATATCAAAAGCAAGTACTCCTTGCTTCCCCGCATTTCCGACGACAGGTAGCTTTCTGGCAAATGTAATGTAGCCTTCCTTTTTCCCTGCAGGCAAAAATATCCATTGGGAGCCGCTTTCCAGTTGCATCAGCAAATCAATATCTTCTTTATGCTTGTAGGAATCCTTACTCATAGAGCCGTACCGGTTCGTTAGAAGGATATCCTCCTGGTTATTGTAAAAGTAAATCTCATCAATAAAGCTGTTGGCATTTTTGACCAACGTAATCTCCTGCAATAATTGCTGATGCCAGATTAACGGAGCATCTTCCATCCTGCCGGCAAAAAAATCATTGATCCGGGAATCCAGCGATAGCTGAAGCGACTCCTGCTCAATGCTTTGCAAAATCCGTTCCGCCCTGTCCTTCATCATGACCAAGGAAGATTTGTTCTCGTCAAGAAACTGTCGTTTAACCTTGTCCATCGAAAATTGATAATAAATAATACCGGCCAGAATAATCGGAACACAAACGGAAATACATCCTATCCAGATTAAGCGGTGTAAATATTTCCCTTGAGGAGCGTACTTTCCAAAAGTTAAAAAGCGGGGAATTCGACCGAGCTGACTAGCCATAGGACCTCCTCTGAAAAACGTATTAGGTTCGCTCGCTTTAGCTCTCTCCTCAAAAAACGCAATCTTCATCTATTATAGTGTAAAATCGGACGGCACTTAACCGACAATTATTGATGTAGACATTATTTTCCTTCCGATGGGTTACACAATTATTGTCTGAGTAGGGTGAATCCACGGAAGTGAAGGGCAATGCGGAAGTAATTGTTCCTTTATCTCTTGAAAAGTCCAAAAAACAGAGTGATAACGGAACAGCTAGTTCCGTTATCACTCTGTTTTTGTGCATAAATGTCCAATTCGGCCAGCATAACGGAATTCCCGCTTCCGCTATCTCCTTAGATTAGAGCCGGCAGTTGGAATAACGGAACTCTCAGTTCCGTACAAAATCCTCCAGGGCTCAAAGAGTATCCTAGATAAACTGTCTGAGCTATTGATTGTTGTACAGATTAACCCAGTAAATCTCCGGCTTCTTGGTCAAGTTTTTTCAAGACCGCTCCCAACTCCCTGACCTCGACTGAAGTAATATTTAATTGAGGGGCTTTCATTAGACCTGCGTCTATCCCTCTCAACTTGAGCGCTTCCTTAAAGTAAGACATATTGCTTCCGCTCTTTAATGCTTCGCAATATTTAGTAGCCAATCTTTGCATCTTTCTTGCTTTATTCAAATCATTTTCTTTATAGGCATTGTAGACGGCTACAAACGGTTCAGGGTAAACGCAGGACACACCTGATACAACACCCTCGCACCCCATAGCTAATGCCGGAAGGAACAACCGGTCAGCGCCGGGCACTACCGAGAAATCCTCTTGATTGATAGTAAGGTACTCATTGATTCTCAAAAAGTCAGGGTAGCTATATTTAATACCAATTACGTTCTTACACTGATCAGCCACTCGCTGTGCAACTTCTGGTTTAATGTCATTCGCCGCGCATTGAGGAATGCTGTACAGGTACACAGGGAAGTGATCCGGAACACTTGATGCAACTTTTACAAAATACGTTTCCAGTTCCTTGTCATTGGCTCCAAAAAACACAGGTGTAACGATACCGATTCCGTCTGCACCAATCTCATAAGCATGTTTAGCCAGAGCAATGGTATCTTCTTCGTTCATAGCACCAACATGAATATATACGGTTACACGTTGATTCGCTGTTTTTACTACAGCCTCTGCGACGCTTTTTCTTTCCTCTGTAGAAAGCCTCAGCATTTCACCCGTTGTACCCAGAGGATACAAACAATGAACCCCTTTTGATATTAAAAACTCGGCTAACTCCTCCACCTTGTCTAGCTGAACCTTTCCTTGCTTGTCGAATGGAGTTACCATAGCTGTTGTTACACCGTATAAATGTTTCATTTGTTCATTTCCCCTTATAAAGTATGATGAGCTGCCTAGGAATCAACTGAGCAACTTAGCTGTTCTACCTCTTCGAACGTTGGAAGCGAGCATTGCGCTCCATGCCGTGTTACGGTTATTGAGGCTGCTATTTGGGCATATTCAATGGCTGAATCAACATCGCGATGCTTCAAATAACCAGCAACGAAGCCTGCTATAAAGCTGTCCCCTGCGGCTGTAGTATCCTTTGCTTCAACCGTACGAGCCGGATAAAATTTCACAATGTCACGATTCGCATAACAGCAGCCCTTTTCACCTAATGTAATAACTAATGCTTGCACCCCTCGGTTCAATATGGAATGCGCCGCTTCCTGAAGTGATGCTTTATCGGTAACACGAATTCCCGAGATGCTGAACAACTCATGTTCATTAGGAATTAAAAAATCTACATGCCGCAATATTTCATCCGTTAGCATCTGGGCAGGCGCCGGGTTCAAGACGGTTATTTTGCCTAACTCTTTGGCTAACCGGAGAGTATATTGAACCGTTGCCACCGGAATTTCCAGCTGTAAAACAACGATTTCACATTGTTCGATAGCTTTCCGGTGCTTCTCAATATCGTCTGCTGTAAGCTCGTAATTAGCCCCTGGTATTACAACAACATGGTTGCTGCCTGCCTTGTTAACGGTAACTATAGCCATCCCCGTCGAGCTTTCTGATAACAACAGATTGCCTGTATCAACAGCAGCTTGCTGCAGTGAGTCGATCAGCTTGGAGGCGTTCGAGTCCGATCCTACCTTGCCGATCATGCTGACTGGCGTGCGCAGCTTCCCAAGGGCTACGGCTTGATTGGCACCCTTGCCGCCCGTTGTCTCCAACAGTCCGGTTCCAAGAAGCGTTTCGCCTTCTCTTGGGAATTGTTCTACATGAATGACAAGGTCCTTATTTAAGCTGCCGACAACAACAACGCTTGGCTTCAAGTTCATCCCTCCTCTCTTACTATTAAGTGTTAATCGATCAAAAAGTGATCAACAAACAACGGCAGAGCCGACAGATTACCCTTCTCATCAAATTGAATCGGTATTGCGTCTCCCAGAACGGACATTTTCGAACAGCTGCTCAAAACCTCCGAGTACGTATCCGAAACGTATATGTGCTGTAAAAACAATGTATTTTTAATCCAAACGATTTTAACCTGTTCCGGTGCAACCCTGTTGCATGTTTGAATGGCTATATTCAAGGCCTCACGATCCGAAGACATCGTAACAGGTATCTTCGCGCCAGTCAGAACCGTTGAAGTGATACAATTTGTATACGTTTTGTTGAAGTCAATCTTATCTACAAGCCGTTGTGTCGTAATATCCGCGAGCCCAATACCGGTAGCATTGCCATGGGACTGATAGGTTAAATCTCTAACAAACAACTTTTGAATAGACGGAACATCAACGGGATAGTTAATCGGTCCCCCAAATCTGCCTGTGATGTTCGGATCCATTCCTGCTCCGCTGATGTTCTTGCCCATCTCATCAATGATTAAAACATCAATCTTATCCAGGCTTATACGCGGCATATAGGTTTTGGCCTTTGCCAGCAACCCAGGCTCCTTGGCGGCAATCTCTTCGGAGGTTAGTACCTGTATAGCTGCAATTTCATCGTATGCATTCTCGAGAATGGCGACTCCCAGCGCGATCGGAGTTTTCTGCAACAAAATAGCCCCCGCCTCCGGAATCAACGTCGGGAATGTGTCAAAGCCTTGGCTGTGCAGAGCTGCTGCTCCCTTGTGCTTACCTAAGCCAATAGCTGCCATTTTGAGCAGACCGCTTTCCACGGGCCCCTTGAAATCCGTATGGGCTTTAATTCGCCCCACCATAACGACTGCATCCGCCTCAAAAGCATTACGGTCAAAAAACAACGGAATACCGCTGCTCGTATGCCCCACTTCAACCGTTTCCATCGAGCTTACTATGGGCGCACCTACTTTAGCTTCCGTAATCCCATATTCGGCTAATATCTCAATCTGTCCTTCAGCAGAAGCTCCTCCGTGACTGCCCATTGCAGGAACAATAAACGGTACGCCCCCATAATGCTTAATCATGTCGATAACTGAGGCAACAATTTGTTGAAGGCTGGCAATGCCACGGCTTCCCACCGCAACAGCTACCCGCATATTCCGTTGAATTTTATTGCTGACAGACTCTAATGCAAATTGCTGCTGTATCGCTTCTTGTATATTTTTAACTTGTTTTCGTTCAAAATGCTGCTCAACCGGAATCATCTTGGGGAGAATCATATCCAACTGCACCCGCCTCGATCTCCAAATAAAATAGGATTAATTCAGTAAATTCGCCGGCTGCTTTTCATGAAAAACATCAAGAATAGCCTGAGCTGTCGTTAAGCTCACTATATGATAAGTCTCATAGGTTTCGGCTGCCGTATGCGGTGTGGTCACTATGTTGCTTATTTGGAATAACGGATTGTCAGCCGAAACCGGCTCCTGCTCATATACATCAATGGCTGCTCCAGCGAGCTTTCCTGATCTCAAAGCCTCATAAAGAGCTTTCTCGCTGACGACAGCTCCTCTCGCCGTGTTTACGAAATAGGAACCGTCCTTCATCATCCCGAATGTTTCAGCGTTCATGAAATGATGCGTTTCTTTCAGGCTCGGTAAATGCATACTAACTACATCGGATTCACGCAAAATATGTTCGTAAGAAGTCAGAGTAACGTTAAGCTCCTTAGCTTTATCAGCATTTGGATATTTATCGTAAGCTGACAGCTCTACTTCAAAGCCTTGAAGCTTCTTGGCAACCATCTGAGCAATATTTCCAAATCCAAGCAATCCAATCTTTCTGCCTTTAATCTCCGCTCCGACAAAACGGTCCCAATATCCCTTCCTTGCTGACTGCTGCAAAGCCGGAATATTACGCACAGTGCCAAGTATAAGCCCAATAGCCAATTCAGCTACCGCATTCGCATTTCCACCTGGTACATTAGTAACTTTGACCCCATATTGCTTGGCTTTTTCCAAATCGATATTATCTACCCCGACACCGAATCTTGCGATTACTTTCAACTTGGGAGCTAGTTGGAACACAGCTTCATCCCATGTATCCACACCTGCGACAACTCCATCGATATCATGCACAATATCCTTTAATTCTTCAAACGTATAAGGACGGCCTAGCATATTCTCTATAACCTCACAGCCGCTGCTCTCCAATAATTGCTTAGCTTCTGCACATAGCTTGGAGTAGTTGGTTGCAGTTACTAATATTTTTTTAACCGATGTCATTATTTCACTCCTCCGACAGTCATCCCGCTGACCATATATTTAGAAGTAAACAGATACATTATTATTACAGGAATAGAAGCAATAATGGAGCCGCCCATCAAAGGACCCCATGCAAATACGTCGCCTACAATCATATCAGCCAAGCCCAGTGTGATGGTTTTATCCGCACCTTTAGTCACTACCACTAATGCATACAAATACTCACTCCAGCACAAGGTGAATGCAAAAATAAAGGTTGCCGCAATCCCTGGTGCCGATAACGGGAATATAATACTCATCATCGTCCGAACCCTTGTGCAGCCGTCGATCATAGCCGCCTCTTCTATCTCTACCGGAATGGACTTGAAATAGGAGATAAGCATCCACGTTGCATAAGGGATTGTAATAGTTGGATAGATCACCATGAGACCAAAGATGGAATCATTTAATCCGATGGCAGACACCAGCATATACAAGGGAATGAACAATACGGCTCTAGGCATTAAATAAGCATATAAAATCCCTTTGGAAATGATGCCCCTGCCTGCAAAGCGCAGCTTGGATATCGCATAGGCAGCCAGCATACTGATAATAATAGAAACAAAGGAAACAATTAGAGAGACAAGAAGGCTGTTCTTAATGTTGACCAGAAAATGCTTCTCGGTAATCAGCTTTTCATAAGCAGACCATTCGAAATGCTTCGGCCAAAACGATGGAACCATATTATAGATCTCACCTTGCGATTTAAAAGAGGTATTCAACATCCAGTAAAGCGGAAACAAAGCAAATATTAATAAAATGGCTAACGTAATATACACAATAATTTGTTTGCTTACCTGATTTTTTTCCATAACAACATCACCTACTCATTTGATGAAAGCGAACGCTTGGTCACAAAGTTAATCAGCATAATTAACGGCGGCATCGTAATGATTGCAATCGCAATCGCTTTACCCAGGCTCAAATTCAAAAATCCGGTCGTATAGCTAAGTGTGGATAAAACCTGAGTACCGTTGGAAGGCCCTCCGCGGGTTAACAGCCAAATAATTTCAAAATCGTTCAGCGTCCATATCGTTGTCATCACAGCCGCCAAAATAGTAACTTCTTTGACAGATGGCAATGTCATATATATAAATCGTTTAATCGCACCAGCGCCGTCCAGCATCGCGGCCTCGTACATTTCCTTGGATATCGTCTGCAAACCGGCAAGAATTGCGATACCCATGAATGGAATGCCTCTCCAAACGTTAACTAGGATGACAGAGAACATGGCTAAATCGGGCGTTGCCAGCCAACCTACCTGGTGATCGAGGATTCCAGTTTTCATC
The DNA here is from genome assembly GCF_042676305.1 of Paenibacillus sp. GCM10027630. Classification (NCBI taxonomy): domain Bacteria; kingdom Bacillati; phylum Bacillota; class Bacilli; order Caryophanales; family Paenibacillaceae; genus Paenibacillus; species Paenibacillus sp. GCM10027630. The sequence goes on from NZ_JBHTGY010000029.1 coordinate 47,686, forward strand.
AAGAGAAAGTTCAATACGCCTCCAACATCCGAATAAATCCACTGCCAAGTAAACACCGAAACGATGGTTGGAATCGTCCATGGAAGAAAGAGCAGTACCCGAAAGAGATTTCGGCATACAATTTTTTCATTCAAAACTAAAGCCATGATCATGCCAAACACAGTTTTGCCAATTACCGCTGCTACGGTAAACAGGATCGTATTCCAAGCTACCTTCCAGAACAGCGAATCCTTCATGAGATCCAAATAGTTTTTCAACCCGATAAAGGTAGCAGGAGCACCAACTACTTTATTCGTGAAGCTTAAATAAACGGCCCAGCCGAAAGGAAGAACCATAACGGCAAGTAAATAAATGAGCACAGGACTCAACAGTACATATGCAAGCTTGCTATCTTCGTTTGTTTTCATGCCACATCCCGCCTAACTTGCCAGGTTATGGAATGACGGAATTTCCGTCATTCCATTGCCGAGCTTACAAATTATTTTTTGTTATACACTTCTTCAATCTTTGTTTGCAAATCTTTCACAGCAGTTTCAGGAGTATAGTTAGCATCCAACAGCAAATGCTGGAAGGCATCGTTAACAAGTCTTAGGTTGAAAACTTCGCCTGCTTTTGGATTGTATTCACCCGGATATCCCAGGAAATAAAAGCCTTTAACTGATTCTACGAAAGCTTTGTTCTTCTCATTCTGCCATACAGGCTCGCTCGTCAATTTCGAATAAACAGGACCTGACAATGGAGCGCCTTTTTCTACCCAAGTTTTATACCAATCTGTAGCAAGCATGTATTCCAGAAATTTTTTCGCTAAATCTTTGTTTTTGGAATCCTTGAATATACCGAGATAATTGCTGATCCCTGGAATAAAGACTCCTTTTGGCCCCGCTGGATAAGGTGCAATCCCCGTGTTTTCGTACATCTCCGGATTGTCTTTTTTCAACGTGCTCAGTACACTTCCGGTGTTAAAGATCATGGCTGCTTGCCCACTCAAGTAAGCCTTGTTGTTGCCGCTATCATCCCAACCTATTGCGCTTGGCGGAGTGCTTTTGTCTGTCATGAAAATATCTCTGATGTATTTCATTGCTTCAACAGTTTCAGGCGAATTCACGATAACTGTTTTCCCATCCTTTGTATCTACAGTTCCACCGTATGACCAGATAATGCCCCGTGTCAAAAATTCTGCATCCGAATTTCCTTTTCCATAACCAATCCCTGCGCCGTATAACCCTTTGCTAGGATCAGTCAGCGCTTTGGCCATTTTTCTAAACTCATCCCATGTTTTCGGAGGTCCATCAAACCCGGCCTTTTTCAACAGGTCCTTGCGGTAGTACAATACTTGGGATTCTGTCCAGAACGGTACAGCGTACTGCTTGCCCTGAAAGCTGACCGCTTTCTTCAAGCTCTCCTGAAATTCACTGTTGGATCCTTCAATCTTCTTGACTAAATCGCTTACATCCTCAATAACGTTTTTGCCGTAAAACTGACCGATCTCCTGATAGCCAAAGAAAGATACATCCGGTACCGTTGAGGATTCGATCGCTGCTGACCATTTTGGATAAAAATCTTCATATGCGATAATTTCAACGTTTACGTTCACATTATTTTCAACTCCGAATTGCTTGGCGCGCTCCTGAATCATTTTGTTCTGATCGTCGAATAACTGCTTTTTCATCCAGAACGTTAAGGTTTGTGACGGCTTCGAGCTTGTGCCTGTTTTGGCTTCACTCGCCGGCTTCTCTGTACTGCATCCTGCGGCAACCGACGCTATTAAGGCGACTGCTATAGTTTTGGACACCCATTGCTTCATGCGTAAAGACCTCCCATAATAAATAAAATTTTTCTCTTGAATCCAGGTTTACTGTGCACTTCATATCACAGCGCCTTTGCTTCTGTCTTCATTTTATTGCATACGCGTTAACCTTAAAATGCTAACTATTTAACATCGATAGAACTAAATTAGCAGACTCTACTCTCCTTTTTCGAGCTTCAATCGATATTCTTGCGGAGTAACGAAATAGTATTTTTTAAACACTTTAATAAAATAATTCGGATTCTGGTAGCCTAGCTTCAAGCCGATTTCATAGTTTTTCAATGCTCCATTGGCAAGCAAAGAAGCCGCCATTTCCATTTTCAGACGCAGCACATAATCGCTTAAATTTTCTCCTGTTTCCAGCTTATACACTCTGGACACATGTACGGGATGCATATACATATGATCGGCAATGGCCTGCAGCGAAACATCCTCGACCAATTGCTTCTGGACGAACTGCTGTATTTTGCGGACTGTGGTTTCGCGGTCATTTCTCGTCTCATTCTCCATGCCTTGCTGCAGCAATTGAAACGAGTCGAAAATCCATTTTTCTAGCGAAGATATCGAGCGGCAAGCAGGCAAGCCCGAAACATCGGCTAATTCCGGACCAATCATATCCGCCAGCTCCCGTCCGTTTTTATGAGCAAACGAGCTGAAAGACGCGTAGATGGAAAAAAAGATTTCAATAAGATGCTCCGGGGAATCAGCCCATTTCGTGCCCAATTCATTTAAAATACTAGCCAGCTTCTCCCGAGTCACTTCCCAATGCCCCGATTCGAGCAAATGGATGATATGAGGAGGCTCATACAGCTTTTGGAGTGAATGTACCCGAAGCTGCTCCATTTCGTCAGCCACATAAACCAACATTTCAGTCTGATTTCCCACATGTCTGCGAAGCGACAGCAGGCTGTCTTGATACAGCTTCTGTACATCACCAGGGAAGCTCCCCCATTTATTAAGGAGTACGGAGATGGTCCCTTTCAAATAATGACTCACATTAAGCTGCAGCTGGGAGCCCATAAGTTCTAACTGATCCTCCAGAGCTACCGTCCCCTTATCCGTACTGGAAGCGAGATCAGCCTGGCTATTCGGAGAGACTGTAGCTAGAAACACCAAATACCCATGGACTTCCTTACAAGACCATAATTGGAAATACTCGCCAAATATTTCCTCCGCCATATTGACGATTGCATATTCCATTAAAGACAAGTTATAAAAATCGTATTCTAGCATTGTCCCCTCCAACCGCACCAGCATGAAAGCAAAACGATCATCCGGGGCAATAGACATTTTAAGGGAATCCAGCTTTTCCACCAGCCGCTGAAGAGAATACTTTCTTCCTTGAATTAATTCATTTAACAGTTCACCTCTAAGCTTGGGGAGGTTTTCCTCAAACGCCTTGATTACACGCTGATATGATTTGTTCTCTTCTCTTTCCTTTTGCAGCACATCGGCCGCTTCCTTAACCTTTGCCAGCACGTCCTCATCGCTAATAGGCTTCAGCAAATATTCATAGGTATTATGCTGGATAGCTTGCTGGGCATAAGTAAATTCTGCATGTCCTGACAGCAGGATGCACTTGATCCTTTTCCAGTTGCGTCGTACCTGCTCAAGAAGCTCCAAGCCGTTCATTCCGGGCATACGAATATCAGAGACCATAATATCTATCGAGTTTGTCTTTAAAATATCGAGAGCCTCGTAGCCGGAATAAGCCTTGAACACGGTTGTAACTCCTACCTGCTCCCATGGCAATGTATCTGCAAGACTATCGACGACGAAGGCTTCATCATCCACAATCAATAATTTTAACAAATCAATCCACCCCTTCTGCCAATGGTTTCACTTCTTCCCACACCAGCTCCACACGAAACCCATTTAAAGGAGAACGGGAGAAGTATAAGCCCGATTTGCCTCCGTATATATGGAGAAGTCTTTGGTGAATGTTCCATAAACCGCAGCCCATCTCTTCATCCAACGGCATACTTATTCGCTTTTCAAGCTCCTTCAGTTCTTCAGGAGCCAAGCCAGGGCCGGTATCATCCACAATAATTCTATGGACACCGTTCACTGACTCCCCATGAATCCGCAATATCCCGTAATCCAAACTATTTTCCATACCGTGAATAACCGCATTTTCCACAAGCGGCTGAATAATGAGCCGGGGAATTTCAAGCTCCCTCATTGCATCAGGAATCTCTATTTCATAATGAAACCTTTGAATTCGCAGCATCTGGATTTTCAAATAGTTTTCAACCAGCTTCAGCTCTTCATTCAAGGAAGTCATCGTCTTCTCCAGTCTTGTCGTATAACGGTAATATTCCCCCAAATTTAAGGCCATAGCAACTACAGCCTCTTGATCCCCTAGCTTGGCCATGCTTTTAATATAAAACAAACAATTATATAAGAAATGGGGGTTAATTTGAGACTGCAGATGCTTAAGCGTCGCCTCCCTGGATTGCAGCGTTTCCTTATACACCTTCTCAATCAGCTCTTGAATTTGCTCAGCCATTTCATTAAAGCTGACAAATAAGAAATCAAATTCATTGTTAGGCTGCTTTTGAAGCCGGGATGAGTACTGCCCTTGTTTAATTCTTTGCACACCTCGTATCAGCAGTTGAATCGGCCTTTGAACATTCCGGTATAATAAGAGAGTGGCTAAAATACTTAGCACCATCAATAAGCCAACTGAAGTATAAAATAAATTGCGGCTAATGGTGATTGGGAAAAAAATACTTTCCAGCGGGACAATATCAACGAGGTACCAGTCCAAACTGTCGGAACGGATATAGTTAACGATATACTTTTGCTTATCCAATGTAATATTCAGACTTCCGTTATGCGTCAGCTCCGACTGGTCCAACTGCTCGATAATCCGGCTTACAAGTGTCCGGTTAGCGGTGTAATTAACGATAGGATCCGTTCCTGTCCGGTAAAAAAAAGGCTCCCTTTGTCCGCCTTGCTTCAAAGTGCTAAGCATGTTTTTTATATTTTCATCCGTAAATCTCACCTCTACAAGCAGGTTGGGGATGTCAGTTTCATGAATTTTGGTAAAAAAGGTTTGATACATTCCATATACCAATGAACTCCGATGCAGCCAATTTCTCGAACCCGGATTAAGAAGATAATTTTCTTCAAACCGTACTGAATAATCGGAAGACAGGATTTCCTTGGAATCAAGCAAGTATAAGATAATTTGATTATTCCAGCCGCTTGTTGCCGTTTGAATATTAAGTGTATCCGCGATGCGCAGCTGCTTTTGTAATAATGTCCGGGATTCATCCGAGTTACGGCCGTCAAAATACTGCTTAATACTATAGTCTCTGCTGACAGTGACGGGAAACTTCGTCAACTGATCGATCATCATCTCCATCTGACTCATAAAAAAAGACAGCCTGTTGCGATTCGCGTCCTCCACAGTCTCCTTAACAACGTTGACGCTTACTTGATAGGAATATCCATACAATAAAATGATCGGAATAAGCAGAAAAAAAACGAGAGTGATCACTTTGCCGAAGGTGTTCATCTTTAATTTCATACCGGTAATCTTCCCCTTTTTCTCATGAAGTAGCCTCTTACATAAATTTTATTGTGTGCAGTTTTTTTAGCTATAGCATTAATTTAACATATAGGGGATTTATTTAATGAATTTCAGCTTCTGCCGATTTACGCAAAAAAACTCCGATACGGAACCTATCCGTATCAGAGTAATTCGACTCGCGCGCTATATAGTGGAATTATTTCCCATTTATTGACTAGCAACGATTATACAGCCTTGGCCTTGCCTTCTCTCTTGCATTCCGTGTTTTTACAATTATTAAAAACCCCGGTAAAATCCAGACGATGATCAGTCACTTGGAAGCCGTATTCATGTTTTACCCGCTCCTCCAGTTGACCGAGCCAGTCTTCCTTGATTTCTTTTAACGCACCGCATACATTACAAATCAAATGATGATGCATATGGGTGTTTTCCTGGCCGCGAAGATCGAAACGCGCTACCCCGTCACCAAAATTCATCTTCTCCACTATATGAAGCTCAGCGAACAATTCCAATGTCCTATAAACCGTAGCGATCCCAATTTCGGAATGCCGTTCTTTTACAAGCATGAACACTTCTTCAGCACTCAAATGATCCTTTTCATTTTCGAGCAAGACCTTTAATGTAATCTCACGCTGAGGGGTCATCTTGTAGCCTTTTATTCTTAATTGTTGGTTGATCTTGTCGATTTCCTCCATGATGTTCATCATAAATGAGGCACCTCCCTGATTACTGATTACTGATTGCTGTTTACTCCCCTACTTACCCATTTAAGCTATGTTAGGTTGAATAGTTATTTATACTATGATTTGTTATTTAGAATGATTCTAATCTAATCGTAATACAGTTTTGTCAAATACGCAAATTAAAACTTCATGAACCTGTAGAAACCATAAAAAAAGCTTCTATTCGAAGCCCTTTCGATGAAGATACATTCGTGTCTAAGCGGTAGCTTTTCTTGTAATAACAGACTTCTTCAGCTTCGCTGAAAACTAATAAAGTCTGTTATTATAATAAAAAAGAGTAAACCCGCAATCATAGATATGCCGTACAAAGGCTGGCTAACTATGATTACTTGGTCTACTCCTTTAATTTACTTCAAAACCAATGAACGTATAGGGTGAATAAGATTTTTCTTCCTTATGCGGTTGCAACTTCAAGCTCATCTTCTTCATCCCGGTCAAATGCAGCCCGGTCGAATTCGCCTTCCGAATCTGCTACCAGCAGTGCAGTAACTGTCGTTCCCGTCGCGTTGACGGCTGTACGGCCCATATCGATAACCGCTTCGACACCAAGCACTAAGCCCATACCTTCCAGCGGCAGTCCCATAGCTGTCAATACGACTGTTGTGGAAATTGCAGCCGGACCCGGCACACCTGCTACACCTACAGAAGATATAACGCTCACCAGTATCAGTACAATGTAATCAGTAATCTCCAACGGTACATTATACACACGCGCTACGAAGATAACGACAACGGCTGGCCACACACCACCGCATCCATTAAAATTCATTGTGGCGCCCAGAGGTGCTACAAAGCTTGCGATTCTTGGTGAAACACGCAGACGTTTCGTAATGACTTCCAGATTTACAGGAAGTGTTGCATAGCTGCTGCGAGTAGTAAAGGCTACAGCAATTGTCGGGTATGCTTTGCGGAAAAACTTGATTGGATTGACCTTGGCAACAAACGAAACCAACCCGCCAAACACCAGTACAAAATGAAGGATAAGAGCGATGTATGAAGCAATGATAATCTTCACCAATGGAGCTAAAGTCTCCAAACCGTACTTTGCAGCCATAGCCCCTATCAATGCGTATACGCCGTAAGGTGTTAAGCGGATTACATATTTGATGACTTGATGCAGCACATCAGTCGCCGATTTCATAAACTGCTTCACAGGCTCCACGCTCTCCGGCTTTCTTGAGCTAATATGTACGATCGCCACAGCAATGAAAATCGCAAATATTAACACCGGAACTACTTTACCTGCAGCCATATCACTGATAGGATTTGATGGCACCAGGTCCAGAATAACTTGGGAGAAGGTCGGAACTTCTCTCACTTTGAAATCCTTTGGTACAATGGCTTTGATTCCATTACCCGGATCAACGGCCAGCGCAACAATCAAACCGATTATGGCAGCTACCCCAGTCGTGGACAGGAACCACAGGATCGTCTTAACGCCCAGTTTACGCAAATGAGCCATACTTGCCAAAGACGAAATACTATTGATTACAAGAACGAATACTAATGGCATAACCATCATTTTAATCAAATTGACATAGATCGTACCAATGGTACTAACACTCTTATAATCCAGCTTGAAAGTGTTGAAAATAATGCCCGCCAGAAGTCCAAGTCCTAGCGCTATAAATACGCGAACGCCAAAGCCGACGCGTTTCTTCGCCAACAATACTAATATCCCGATAATGACAATCGAAACCAGCAAGCTGACCCAGTTGGTTTGAAACGCAAGAAGTAAGTTATTTTTCATTCTCGTACAGCCTCCCTTTTAATCCTATAATGTTACTTGGAATAAACAAATATTAAGGCTAGGGTAACTATTTGTCAATATATTTATTTTCCCATAATCCCCCTTGCAAATTCCCAATGTAAATTAGTCCATGTAAGTATATACATGTACATTCAGTTCTATGCTGGATTGTATCGTATAAAATATCTCCACAAAGTGGTGTCTTGCTTCGAAGTTGATTCAGATACTTTGCGGGAAGCCCCGAAACATATAAAATCTATTCTTGTAAAAGAGACTGCCGGGATTTCCCGGCAGCCTGCTTTTATGGAAAATCTGTTATTTGTTAATGAATTCTGTAAACTCGAGAAGTCGTTTCAGCATTACTGTCGCTTCTGCTCTTGTAGCAAATTGCGCAGGCATAAACTTATTCTCCGAAGTACCTTGAATGATACCAGCAGCTGTGTTTTTAGCAACAGCGTCCGTTGCCCAATCATGAATCTGGGTTCCGTCAGCAAATTTTGCTGTAACATCGGCTTTCTTACTGTCTCCGACTTTACCCGCTGCCGCCATCGCTCTGCTTATCATTACAGCCATTTGTTCACGTGTAATCTTGGCATTAGGACGGAAAGTTCCATCTTCGAAGCCTTCCATCAAGCTTGCTTTTACTGCGGTTCCCAACACTCCAACGAACCACTCGCCATCCTTGATGTCTTTAATGCTTGATTTTGCCGAAGCATCCACCTTCAAACCAAGCGCACGGACAAGAAGTGCAGCAAATTCGGCACGGGTGATATCGCTATCCGGAGCAAACTGGCTATCCGTCTGACCTTTCACAACCAACTTGGATGCGAGAAGCTCAACATCTTTCTGCGACCAGTGTCCCTTCAAGTCTGCAAAAGTTTTCTCCAATTTCACAACCGTGTACGTACTGTTGGAATTACGTTTTATTTTTACTACCGTCTTGCCGTCAACCTTTTCAAATAACGCTGGTACAAATGTCATTTCTTTTGTTGCTGGATCGAATACAACTGCAGTTGCTTCATTACTGTTTACAGGCTCATTGATAGTGATCGTTCTAACAACATAAGTTGTACCAAAATCGTTTACTTCTGTCGTTTTACCATTGGCCTCTGCCGTAATAGTGAAGCTAACTCCATCGGATAATAATTTCATTCCAGGCTGGGCTGCCGCTGTGTTGATCTGTTGCGCTTCAGCACCTGTCACCGCTTGGATTGTTATACTAATGCTTACATTATCGGCACTTGTTCCTAATGCTGCTCCAAGTGCTCCGGCGTTAATAATGCTAAGAGGCAAATTGTATGATTTGTTCTCAGTCTCAATGCGGATAATAGTGTTTTTCGCATCTGCCGCAGCCTCTTTAAGCGCGTTGGATGGCAGTTCCACTTTTACCGAACCTTGGACATTAGTCATGTTGATTACAACTGTTTTAGCCGTTTCATTGCCGCTGCTCAACTTCAATGCCTGAGCGAGAGACTCCGAATTGACCGTAAACTTCGTTACTGTTTTGCCGTCTGCTGCCGTTTCTTTTTTCAGGTCTGCATCATTAGGCTTCAGCACTGCACCATTCGGCGTCGAAGCAGGAGCTCCAGTGCCTTCCTGACCTGGGGAGCTGTTTCCTGTACCCGGACTAGGGCTGGAGCTGTGTCCGCTGCTAGATTGGGCCAAGGTAATAGCTTCCAAGGACGGACCTTCTTTTGTAACGTTGCCTGCTGCATCAACAGCTTCTACTTTGAATACATAATTTGTTCTTGGTGAAAGTCCGTCTACTGTATAGCTGTAAGTCGAGCCTGTGACCGTAGTAACCAAATTACTTCCGTTATACACTTTGTAGCCAGTAACAGCAACATTATCCGTGGCTGGTGTCCATACTAACGTAACACTACTTCTCGTTATGCCTGAAGCCGTTAGCGACTTGTTACCCGGCCATGTCGGTGCGATTGCATCCGGCGCTGCGATTTCACGAATACGTCCTTCAGCTACATAATTGATCGGACCTACGTGATTTTTCACAAAGTTAACCGTTGCTGGCAAATCTTCAGGACCCTGTACCGGGTTCTTGCCATTCGTATGCATTTGGATGTACCTTGCATCATTGCTTGTGTACATAAAGCTATTTACAACAAGGCTGTACGTCTTGCCCGGATCTAGCGGCGTACCATCCGGCAGTGTAATATCAATGACTTTTCTCGTCGAGCCTATTTGAGCCCAAGTATAGCGGAAGCCCCCAACGTGTGAATCCGGACCGAATGTAGAGCCCGTACCAAGCTGAGCTTCAACGATTGCTTTCATCTCTGCTCCGGTTACTTCTACTTTCACTAACGTGTTATTAAACGGCTGGATTTTGAAAAGCTCTTCCCAAGTAATTTCGCCCACATTGAGATTATCCCGTACGCCTCCGCCATTCATCATAGCGAAGTCAGCCTTCATCTCGGCTTTCATTGCATCAGCAATCATATTACCTAATGCAAAGTCAGAATTTTTGCCAATGCCTTTACCTGGATAGTCTTTGGTCATTTCATTCAGGTTCTGACCTACGACTTCTTGCAATTTCGGACCTGCAAGCGCTTTGTACTCGTCAATGATGCCTTGTACTTTCGCATCAGCATCCACTGTACGGAGGTTATAAAGAATTTCAGCTGATTTGGATACGACATCGCCTGTTTCGCGGCTGATTTCCAAATCTACATCCATTAATGCTTTACTGTACTCCCATGCTGAAACAATTAGCTTGTTCTTTACTGTACCTTTAACTTCCTTGTGGTTATGCGCTGCAAAAATAGCGTCTACTTCATCATCCACACCATTTGCAAGATTTACCGCTTCGCCCACAAGCTGTCCTTTGTCATTCATATCTGCGCTCATATGTGCTAATACGACGATTGCTCTTACACCTTGCGCCTTCAACTCTTTTACCGCTGCATTGACTTCATCAACAGCGCTTGTGAACTTGAGATCTTGAATGCCTGTCGGAATTACGATTGATGGCGTCTCTTCCGTAACAACACCGATAAATCCGATTTTAGCGCCTCCGATATCCTTCACAACATAAGGTTCGAACACATGCTCGTTGTTAGCCTTATATCTTACGTTTGCACCAAGAATCGGGAATTCCATACCTTCATAATCTTTACCGCTCGGATTAACTCCACCTTTTGCAAGACGAATCAATTCATTCGTTCCATCGTCAAACTCATGGTTACCTACCGCACCTACATCGAAGCCGATTTCATTCAATACTTTAATCGTTGGTTCGTCATAGAACAAGGCAGACAATGGTGGGCTCGCTCCGACCATGTCCCCGGAATGAACGACTAGCGTGTTCGGATTGGTATCTCTCTTCGCTTTAATATGCGTTGCAAGGAACTGCATACCGCCTAAGTCTTTATCTTTCTTCCCGTCGCCGTCAAGATCGCGGTTAATCCCGGAATCCTTCTCGTTAAACTTGCTGTCGATATTGCCGTGCAAGTCGTTGACTCCGAGAATTTGGACTTTGATGTTGCCTTGCGATTGTGATGCTTTCTTAGCAGCTAAGTCCAGTTGTGTAAGCAGTGGATCGTGGTCGCTTACTTGATCTGCCGCTGCAAAATCCGCATTCGTATGCACGATGTCCAGCTTCGCATATGGAGCAAGCTTTTTATCAACCAGCATATGGTCTAGTGTTTGCGAGTTGCCTTGGAAGACATAAGAGTATCTCCCGTTTTCCGGCAAGCTATCAACCATGTTGGTCAATTCGTTGCCTTTTACAATATTGAGTGTTTGAGAAAATTGAAAATCGTTAAAGTCTCCAAGAAGCACAACGTTAGCATCAGGCTTCTGCTGTAAAACGCTCTTTACAAAGCCGTTTACAGTTGTTGCGATCTGATGACGCTGTGGTTCACTATTTAAAGGAGTTGGCATTGGCTGTACGGAGCCAAATAAAGCCGGGTCTCCTGTTTTTGAATTAAAGTGGTTATTTATTACAACTACACGTTCACCACGGAATTCAAATTCTGCAGCCAATGGCTTACGAGAGCTTCTGAATGCTACATTTGTAGGATCAATACGGCCTGGGTTAAGAGACAATCCATCTGCACCGTAGGTTACCGCTGTATAGGTATCACCTTTAGGTTTGCTTACAAGGGAAACGCGAGCCGTGTTATATAGGTATCCAACACGAATATTACCACCTGCTGCACCACCGTCTTTATTATTTTCCGGTGCAATGTCCGTCCAGCCATATTCAGGCCCGTTTGCATCTTTGATGGCTTTAATGAGAGCTTCGTAATTTTGAGTTGCATCTACTGTGCCATCATCTGTAGCTCCACTGTTATCTTGAACTTCAATTAGTCCGATAACATCCGGATATAATAAATTTTCCTTGATTGCCTTAGCAATTTTAGGAGTTTTTGTTTTTCCGGCAGCTGTACTATTTGTATAGTTTTCAATGTTAAAACCTGCAATTGTCAACTTATTCTCATCGTACACTATAGAGGTTACTGACTGAGAATAGTTCTTGGCAACCAATGTTGGCATCGGGTCAGAAGGCAATACCTTATAAATGCTATAATCGTATCCAAGAACTCCAATGATTGATCCATTGAATTTATCGCCTGTTTTTACCTTTGTGCCATTTTTAACTAATATTCGTTGCGGGTTGGAGTCAGAACTCGTTAACATAAGCCCGCCATTAGGTGTAAATATCTCTCCAGTCTGATCTCCTACAACCACAGTAAAGTCGTTATTGAGTGGACCAACAACAGTTGGGTCGACTAGTTCTATACGCATGGATTCTAGGCTTTCGTAGAAATCAAGTGCATCCTCTTCAGGGTCGAACACGGACATGCCATCGTTATCGATTATCGTTTTAGGCTGCATACGATCAGTTCCAATAACAATCGCTTTGGGAAGGGTATTGTTGCTAGACACTACAGCTACTGTTGAAGTCTCAATTGCCGTTGTCTTTAAGTCATTCGCGTCAGCGTAACCATCTTCCTTCAATTCTCTAACAGTACCGTCTATACGGACCAGATCTTTGATAGCCACGTTAGCTGTGGATTTGACTAAAATTGCTTCAGAAGTACGCACATCATTATCGATGTTAGCGTCCAGTTCCTGAATGTAGAACTTGCCGTTCTCCTTATATGTTACGATCCCTTCAACGCCTCTTACCATATGATCAGCCAAAGGCGAGATATGTGTAGCACCTTGAATATCATGAATCTTCTTGTTCGAATAGGTCTGCTGCTTCACATATTTAAAGGTAAATACTTCGCTAACTCTGGAATCGTTAACTGCAATTGCTTTTATAACCACATCATTATTTGGCATCACAAAATCGGATGTGTACAAAATGCCAGTTGCTGCTGTTGGTGTGCTTCCATCAGTAGTATAGTAAACTTTCGCACCTGTTTTAGGAGTCATCAGTCTAATTTTAGTACCTGTAACATATACACCTGATTCCTTGTCCGATAAAACAATAAGCGAGTTTTCCAAAACATCCGATGAAGAACGCGGAAGAATCTTATATTCGTCAAAATCATAAGTTAATACACCAATAATCGCATCATAATGCTTGTTTGTTTCAAGAAGGGAAGTCGACTTGGCAATATATTTGTTATTGTTGGTAACTCTGTAGTTCTTTTTGATATCTACGGAGTCAAAAGTAACATCCTCAATCTTCACAAGGCGACCTTCGTTTGCTTCATCAAACCCAACTCCATCAATGGCCAGAGGGCTTGGGACACCCGCATCAGATTCTAATACTGTTACATCTGAGGCCACTACCATTAACTCTTGCAGGCCAAAGTAGATGTCAAGTGAACCCGTTGCACGAATTTTATCTCCAATTTTGGCTGGAAGGTCTTTACCGCGAACAACAATACCTCCTGTGCTATCCTGAACATAGAAATTCGCTGTTGCAGCACCATCGATATATGTAACTGTTCCTTCGATCATAAACCTCTGATCTTTAGTTCCCATACGAGCAGCCGAAATATCGGAGCGGCCAAGAACTGTGTACGCAAACTCCGAGACATCACTCTTCAGTGAACCTTTTTGGGCATACGCTTTGATAGTGGTATTTTCATTTATTGCAATTGGAGCTGTGTAATAGACATTCTCAGCAACAGTTGCTCCGTTAGCTCCGTAAACGCTGTAATAAACGCTAGCGGAAGCCGTAGTGGTTTGAAGATTAACTGTCGTCCCAACTGCCACAGCGCCTGGAGCAGGTTGGGCTGTAACATTCGCAACGGTTCCACTTTCAGGAACTAATTCAAATGATGTTGCTCCTTTAAGTCCCTTTACAGAAAAATAAGCAACCAGATTACCGGTAATTCTTACTTTCTTTCCGATGTTAGTTGGATTACTTTGTAAGCCCCATGTTGCTCTAATTGAGCTAGGGGAGCTTAGCAGCTCTACAGGCATGATTTTAGATGCAGTGGTCTCACTTGGACTATCCGCTATAGCCAAATTCGTATTCCCGGCAAAAGGTGCCGTAAAATTATAGCTATTTGTTGATAAAGTATGGGCAATTATATAGCCCTCTACGGTTTGAGTACTGCCGTCATTATTTCTAGCCATCGCATCCGCTACCGAAATCGGAGCAGCTGCATTAACTTGAAGCAAGCCGATGTTAATAAAAGAAGAGAACAATAAGGACATGATGATTGTTAGTATTGCAATTTTTTTCACACTTTGATGAACCAATTCTTTTCCCCCTCAAAATTTCATAGAAACGTAATTGGACAGACCATCCTACAAATGAACTAGATGCTTATGTAGAATTACAGAGTTCGATAACCTCATTCGCCTAGGCTGCCCCCGAAGAAGCGCCCCTCCACAATGTTCTCTCCCTTCAATTGATGAAAATGAATCTAGTAAAATGACGGACACCTATTACAAAATAACAGTTGAATGTAAAGTGAAGGTCACATAGATATTAAATTTATGTTAAATAACAGATTAATTGACCATCGGTACTAGAAAAAGATAGTACTTCTGAAAATCCTATAAGAGACGTAAGATGAAATCAAGAAATATTTCCCATAACCCAAAAGGAGTGCAAGCTATATGAAAAAGAACTTCTATAAAAGAAGAAATACACCCGCTTATACATTCATGGCCTGGGGTGCATTCACAATTGCCGCGATGTTTTACTTTATCGGTATATGGACTCTGGATCAAATTTTATCGGTAAAAGGCTACTATGCCGTGTGTGGAGTACTGATCATTATAAGCGCCTTCGTGCTGCAGAAGGTGATTCGTGATAATGACGAAGATCATTTCATCAGAGAACATGATTACACGCATCGCATGAGAAATACACCTGCCTTCACCTTCATGGCTTGGGGCGGCTTCATCCTGGGTATCCTGTTCGAATATGTCGGGTTATACAATCTGGAGGAGCCTCTGTATGTCAAAGGCTATTACGCTATCGGAGCAGCATTCTTGATAGTGTCGTGTTTGGTATTGCAAAAAACAATCCGTGATAATGAAGAGGATAAGATAAATCATCCTGAGTTGGAATCTGATCCTGCTTAGCATGCTGCAACAAAAATAAGCAAAGTCGACACAACCGTGATAGTGTTGACTTTGCTTACTCGTTTTCGTCTCTATTTGCGAAAAGATATCCCATTACTCTTGGTTATTATCTGCATAAACAGCCATAGCATCCCGCATAAATTGGGCTAATCCCTCACCAAAGGCGTCGATGTTTTGAGTGAAACGTTCATCATCAACATACAATTGACCTAATCCCCTGAATGCATCCAGTGAGTAGCTGCCCATTTTGTTTAACAGAACATACCATTCCTCAATGGCTGCTTGTGACTCTGCGGAATCAGGCAATCCATTGCGAAGCGGAGCCAGCTTTTTGTAGATCGCATTCATTGTTTCAGGCAACGCCTTTTGCTCTTCCTTTGACATGTTTCCCAGTTTGAGATTTGCCTGGTCAACAGCTTCATCTCCCCAACGTTCACGCGCTTCCTGCTCATAAGGATTATGGCTAAAATCAAAGCCTTCGAATTTTTCTTTGTTGGTCATTTGAATTTCTCCTTTAATATGTTGTATGGTTTTTTCAATGGTTCCGATCATGGTATCGAGCTGACTGCGTTTCTCTAGCAACAAGCTGTGGTGAAGCTCTAGTGCTTCCTTTCGATCAAATGAAGGGCTGTTAATAATTTCTTTAATCTTTTTTAAAGGAAATCCAAGCTCTCTAAAAAATAAAATTTGCTGTAAAATTTCAAGATTGTCATTCGAGTAAAGTCGATAACCTGAATCTGTCGTCTCAACCGGGACTAATAAGCCGATTTCATCATAATGATGCAAGGTACGCACGCTAATACCAACTAAATCAGCAACCTCTTTCACCTTCATTGTCCTGTTCGACCTCCTTTCAATAATCACTATAAAGTATAACGTAACGTAAGAGTCAATCAAAAAATCATGAAAAAACGGCGCTGATCTCCTTGTGAGATTAACGCCGTTTCACGGTATAGCCAAGTGTACTAATAATAAATATTAGTATGCAAGAGCAAACAAACCGTTGATATGTGTAAGGTAGCGCGCATTGCTCGCTTTTTTCATCAATGAAGCAGGCAATCCTTTAAGCTCGATACCACTTCCGCCGATAGAACCAATGCCGTCTTTACGGCCCAGGCTCGCCAAGGTACCCGAGAATACCGGATTGAAGCCTTCCATTGGGCTACCTTTGAAATTAGCTGCGATATTGGCTCCGGTAAGCTCACCCATCTGCCATGCAAGCTGTGCAGTAGGAGGATAAGGGCGACCTTCAGCTCCAAATACAACGGCACAGTCACCGGCAAGGAATACATCAGGATGGGAAACGGATTGCATGAATTCGTTAACCGTTGCACGTCCTCTATTGACTTCAACGCCGCAATTGGCAACAAGCGTGCTACCTTGTACGCCGCCAGTCCATACCAAGGTGCTAGTGTCAATCGTTCTGCCGTCCTTAAGGCTTACCGTTGGACCATTCACTTCAGTAATGGCTAGACCAGTCAAGAACTGTACGCCGCGCTTCTCTAAGCTCGTAGTCGCACGCTCAATCAAATCGGCCGAGAAGATCGGCAGGATGCTTGGCATTGCTTCTACAAGATATAGGGACACATCCGCAAAATCTACACCATTCTTACGGCAAATACCCGGCAATTCGTCCGCAAGCTCACCAACAAGCTCAACGCCTGTCAGGCCGCCGCCACCGATGACGAAAGTTGCATCCGCTTTGTTTTTGGTTTTGCTGTATTGGCTGATTCTTTCTTCAACATGCTTGTAAATCCGGTTCGCATCTATAACGGACTTCAGAGTAAAGCTGTTCTCTTGAAGACCAGGAATGCCAAAGTAATTAGTTTCGCTGCCCAGAGCCAGCACCAATGCATCATAATCAAACGTTCTGCCGTCTGACAACAATACTTTGCGGCCTTCGACATCGATATTTTCAACAGTACCGATTTTCAAATCGATATTTTTGCCTTTTAGCAATTTTTCCAATGGCAGAGCAACTGCCTTCTCATCAACATTACCCGCAGCCAGACGATGCAGCTCAGTAATAATCTGATGCGATCCAACACGGTTAATTACTGTAATGGTTGCTTCTTCTACAGTTAAGTTGGCACGAGCGGAAAGAGCACTTAACAAGCCGCCATAGCCGCCACCTAAAATTAAAATATGTTTACTCACGTTTATCCTCCGTTCCTTTGACAGGTTAATTTAGTCTTGTTTTTTTCTTTCGCCCAAAATATCGAGGTAAGCTTGTCCAAAACGAAGCATACGCTGCAATTCCGGATCCTTCAGCAGCTTCATCATGCCAAATAAGCCAATCGTTGCTTCGCTTTGCTCCGCGCGATCATTGGCCTCTATAGCGGCAGATGCATAACCTCTCACTTTTTCCTCAAGAGGCTTCACAACTTCTTGGATTCCGCCTACCATATCTTGAATAAGTACCCGGTCTGTCGCTACCTTTTGCGCCAAGTCATAAGTCTTCGTAAGCAGTGCCATCATTTCAGCAAGCTTCGGAAGTTGGTCGACCAGCATAGTTAACGCTTCCTGCACCTCTGGTTTTAACAATTGATCCAACACATCCGGCTTCATGATTCCTTGTACCGCGGAAGCTTCTTCAACAGATCTCTGAGCAGTTGTTTGTGACATTTCTACTTTCTCCTCCTTAATTCATATGCTTTATACCAGCTCGCAGCGTAAAATTGACAGTCCCTATCCTTATTAAAAATAAATAAACTAGTATTTATTATTTCGCCTTAGTGAAATTCTTCACATAGAAATTAGAGTTTGTCCTATCTAAGCTGCTGCGAACGAGTAGTAGTTTGAGACTCTATTGTACTCCCAAATGCTGCTTGCAACAAGCCGTTTATTAAATAAAATGTCTAAAAATATCACATAAATTGCATCCTCATTGTTATGCTTTGCATTTTTATCCGGAAGCATACTTCGTAACAATTTCAAAATATATGGAAACGCAGCAGCTCAGAAAATAAAGATGTTGTTTTTTTGCTATTTTCCATGCTTTTTTAATGATATCTTTTGTTTGAAAGCTTTAGAAACAACAGTATAATGATACTATTACGTCCAAGCTGCCAGGGTACAATCAGACTAATGAATTAGAGGGATTGCAATATGGATGAAAAAGACTGTAAAGTGCTGCTCATTATATTTGAAGAACAGAATTTGTCCAAAGCTGCGGAACGTCTCTACATTACCCAACCGGCCTTAACCTATAGAATCAGACAGCTGGAAAAGCAATTTCAAATGCAGATTGTGCAAAAAACAGGAAAGAATATCAAATTCACTTCTGAAGGCAAACAACTGGTCGACTATGCAAGAAAATCGTTACAGGAAGAGCAGCGGTTTAAAGAGTTAATTATTAATTTGAAAAGTGAAATTCAAGGAACGCTAAGGCTTGGAGCGTCGGGTCATTTTACGCAGTATAAGCTCGCGCCGATCCTTCAGCAGTTTATGGAGCAGCATCCGAAAATACAAATCGTTCTTAACACCACTACGAATCAAGAGATCTTTCAGGCGCTCGAGAACGGCAGTGTTCATGTTGGCATCGTAAGAGGAGAGTTCAACTGGATTGATCAGAAATATTTAATCAGTGAAGATCCTTTTTATATCATATCAAAAAAAGAAATCGAGCTGGATCATCTCCCAGTATTGCATCGAATTAATTACCGTCCCAGTACGCTCCCTCTGAATAAATTCGGTTACAAGCCAGATACCTATCTAATGGAAGTAATCGAAGGATGGTGGAAGGACCGATTTAACATTCCGCCATTAATTACGATAAACGTCAATAATTATGAAACTTGCAAGCAGCTTGTCAAGCACGGGCTTGGTTATTCTATCGTACCTCAAATCTGCTTGAATTCGGAGGATTCCTTCTATAAATACCCGATGATTTTTCAAAACGGGCAGCCTCTGGTAAGAAAAACGTGGCTTATTTACAAAGAATCCTCTCTGGAATTAAATTTAGTGAATGAATTTGTGAATTATATCAAATCTTCAAACTTGCACCGGTCCGTATATTAGGAAAACCGTCCGGAACACCGGACGGTCCTTTATGTGCGAATCCATACAATTGTGCGTTGGGAGGGAATCGGGTGTGAGATTCCGGCCGCTCTTGAAGTCCTGTTCCTTGAATTGTAGGCTTGCAGCGGTAGGAACACCAGCTTCAAAGGCGGACGCTAACGCTCCTCCATCCCACACCCATTCCCTCTCTTGTTCTACTCTCTGCTTTCTTGCTCCTTCTTCATCCCTATCCGATCTTTCAACCGGTATTCATATCCATGTACTCCCTTTACTGCAAGCTTCTATGCTGTAAAGGGAGTTCTCCCATGGGGAAGGGAACATTATAAACCCTCTCATCGATCGTGCTAATATCTTTGGGTTCGCTCCCACTCGCTCGCGGAACGTCATGCCGCTATTTGTCCTACACCCCCTCGATTTCATAAATTCACGGAACTACGATGCGTTATTTCGTCTCAAAATAGGCTGAATGCCTCATTTTAAGCAAATAAGGGATCCTCCTTCCGTTTCACTTGAATGATCACGTGTGCACTACAAAATAACGTATCCCTGTTCCTCTACCTGTCGATTTAGAGAGAATAGGGGAAGGAATTCGCAGTCAACCCTATTTGCCCAACATTCGGTTAACCCACTTATCGATCAATTAGAAAGGATACCCCTACAAAGCTTTAGTACTGTAAAGATTTTAATCATTCTATAATCTTAAAATAGAAAGCAAAAAGACCGAAGAATAATTAAATTCTTCAGTCTTTTTGCTGTTCTTATAAATTTTGAAGAAAGGCTTCCTTAGCGTTCTGAAACTCTTCTTTTACTTCTTGAAGAAGGCTTGGATTCTCAATTAAATCAAAAGCCGTTCCGGCAATAGATTTGGCCGCTAGGATTACAGCGTTATGGCCTGCCTCGCTCGTTCCGGCTTCTACCCATTCCGTAGAATGGCTGGAGGTGCCGAATGGAACAAAAGCTACGCGAAGGCAAGCACCAGGTACAAGGTAAGTTACATTGCCGAAATCAGTAGAACCTGTGCTTGAGCGCGGAGGAGATATTTCTTTAATTCCGGCTTCCTCCGCATTTCTCAACAGGAGCTGGTTCAATTTATCGACATTGACCTTGTTCTCGCATTTTTTCACCTGGTTAATCGTTAGCTTGCTTCCCGTCGCCAGAGCTGCACCTCGCGCTGCATTGTACACCCGCTCCAACACCGTATCCAAATACGGACGATCTGCAGCCCGCACATAGAACTGTGCTACAGCCAGATCAGGGACGATATTGGCCGCGACTCCTCCGTTCGTAATGACTCCGTGCATCTTCACATCAGGACGAACATGCTCACGCAAGTATTCAATGGCATTGAAGGTCATTAGAATACCGTCCAGAGCGCTAATTCCTTTCTCCGGGGCTACAGCAGCATGAGCAGCCTTGCCCTCAAAGACGAAATCAATTAAATTCATTGCGAGCGATTTACCGTCCACTGTTGTACGGTCGCCTCCATGCATCATTAAAGCAACATCAAGATCGTCAAACAGACCGGCTTTGATCATGGGCAATTTGCCGCTGGTCGTTTCCTCCGCCGGGGTACCGTACACAAGTATTGTTGCAGGCATATCACCCAAATTTTGCGATAATGCAATCGCCGCTCCTATTATAGAGGAGGCTTGCAGGTTATGCCCGCATCCATGGCCTAATCCTGGCAAGGCATCATATTCACACAGCAGACCAATTCTTGGTCCGCCTCCTTTATGGGTATAAGTTGCAATAAAGGCCGTTGGTAAAGCTGCCACGCCCTGCTCGACATGGAAATGATGAGCGGCTAAGGTGCGAGTTAACAGCTCTACCGCTTTAAATTCATTGTTCCCTAGCTCGGGATTATCATGAATGAAATCATTAATATCGATTATTGAGTCCCGCAGGTTATCAACTGAAGCATATATAGGTTGTTTGGACTTACTCACATGCACTACCTCCAAAAAAAACATTCTATATTAATTATATAAATGACAGGCAACGAATTGGCCGTTTACTTCCTTTAAAGCAGGTTTATCCGTTCGGCAAATGGCCATGCATTCGCTGCACCGTGGATGGAA
Source organism: Paenibacillus sp. GCM10027630 (assembly GCF_042676305.1). Taxonomy (NCBI): domain Bacteria; kingdom Bacillati; phylum Bacillota; class Bacilli; order Caryophanales; family Paenibacillaceae; genus Paenibacillus; species Paenibacillus sp. GCM10027630. Next base: position 69,140 of record NZ_JBHTGY010000029.1, read on the forward strand.
TGTACAACCGGAAGGCGGATTCGCCGGGCTAGGCACATCTCCTTGCAATACGATTCTTTCCTTCTTGATCAGAGGATTTGGAATGGGCACAGCAGACAGTAAAGCTTTGGTATACGGATGCTTCGGATTGCTAAAAAGCTCATTTTTATCCGAAAGCTCGACAATTCTGCCTAAATACATGACACCAATCCTGTCGCTGATATGCTTAACCACGCTCAAATCATGGGCAATGAATAAATAGGTTAATTGAAATTGCTCCTGCAAATCTTGAAGCAAATTAATAACCTGGGATTGAATGGACACATCCAGCGCAGATACCGGCTCATCGGCTACAATGAGCTTGGGCTTCAACGCCAGAGCCCTTGCAATCCCTATGCGCTGACGTTGTCCGCCGCTAAATTCATGAGCATAACGTTTGGCATGGTAGCTGCTTAAACCTACAACATTCAACAGCTCTTCAACCTGCCGGTCCACTTCTTTCCCATGGGCAATGCCATGAATTTTTAGTGGCTCCGCAATAATGTCCCCTACAGTCAGACGCGGATCGAGAGATGCATAAGGATCCTGGAAAATGATTTGCAAATCTTTGCGCAGCTTTCTTAATTCCCCGGAACTCATACCCACGAGGTTTTTTCCCTCATAGAGCACTTCTCCCTCGGTAGGTTGAAGAAGCTGAAGAAGCGTTCTCCCTGTAGTCGATTTACCACAGCCGCTTTCGCCCACCAACCCAAGCGTTTCACCTTTATAAATATTGAAATCAAGTCCGTCAACCGCTTTGACATGATTGACAGTTCGACTGAAAAGCCCCTTTTTAATAGGAAAATATTTTTTTAAGTTTCTTACTTCAATTAGCGGTTTTGTCATTACGGGTCTCCCCCTGATGGTATGAATGAAGCCAGCAACGGCTGTAATGTCCTGTTTCGACTTCTTCCAGCTGTGGAGCATCTTGCCTGCACTTGTCCATGGCAAATTCGCATCTGGGGGCAAACGAACAGCCTTGCCGTAAGCTGCCTGGAATCGGCACATTTCCTTTGATGGAATACAGCCTCTTTTCTTCCGAGTCCAGCGTAGGGATCGATTTCATCAAACCTTGGGTGTAAGGATGCTTGGGATTGGTAAAAATAGTGATGACATCCCCCTCTTCCACCACCTTGCCGCTGTACATAACTACAACACGGTCACACATTTCAGCTACAACGCCTAAATCATGGGTAATCATCATGATCGCCGTATTTTGCTCCGCTCTTAATTTTCTCATCAAATCCAGGATCTGTGCTTGAATGGTTACATCCAATGCCGTAGTTGGTTCATCCGCAATTAACAGCTTAGGCTGGCAGGACATAGCCATAGCTATCATGACACGCTGTCTCATACCGCCAGAGAGCTGATGCGGATACTCATCCACAATCTGCTCCGGCCTTGGAATGCCGACCAGCTTGAGCATTTCTACCGCGTGAGCCCTTGCTTGTGACTTGCTATAGTTTAAATGAATCTCCACAGATTCACCGATCTGCTGACCTATTGTGAACACCGGATTTAATGAAGTCATCGGCTCTTGAAAGATCATCGCCATTTCATTGCCGCGAATTTCTCTCATTGATGCTTCCGGAATCGATAAAATATTTTTACCGTTAAACTCAATCGACCCTCCTACTACTTTCCCTGGAGTTAGCCGCATGGTTGTAAGAGACGTTACACTTTTACCGCAGCCGGATTCACCGACTATGCCAACCGTTTCGCCCTCATATATCGTGATATCTACCCCATCCACAGCAGGAACAACACCCTCATCGGAATAAAAGTAGGTTTTGAGTTCTTTAATCTCCAACAGCTTCTTCTTCAATGTTTACCCTCCTGTATAACAGAGTTACTCCGCTTAGGTCCACTTCACTTCACTACACTTCGATCACAGCTTCATCTTCGGATCCAAAGCATCCCTCAGCCCGTCGCCCAGCATGTTAAACGCCAATACCATGAACATGATAGCAAGTCCCGGGATAGTGCTTACATGCGGAGCTGTCCGCAAATATTCGCGCCCCGTGCTCAGCATAGCCCCCCATTCTGGTGTAGGAGGCTGTGCGCCCATGCCCAGAAAGCTTAGCCCGGAGGCCGTCAAAATAGCTGTAGCAATACGCAGCGTGGAAAGAACTATAATAGGAGCAATACTGTTTGGAACCACATGCTTGAATATAATGAGTGCATTGGTTGCTCCCATCGCTTTCGCCGCTTCGATGTACTCTTTATTTTTCACTGAAATAACCGCGCTTCTGGAAATACGAGAGAACGTCGGCACTGAAAAAATACCGATTGCTATCATAACGTTGATCATGCTTGGTCCCAATACGCTCACAATGGCTAAAGCCAACAGAAAGCTTGGAAAAGCCATGAAAATATCCATGATCCGCATAATTAAAGAATCAATATATCCCCCGAAGTAACCGGAGATCGTACCTAAAGCGACACCGAGGATGACAGAGATAAAAACACCGACAATCCCGATCATCAATGAAATCTGGGCTCCGTAAATGACCCTTGATAAAATATCCCGCCCGAACTCATCGGTGCCGAACGGATGGCTCCATGTCGGAGATTCCAGCATGATCTGCATGTTTTGAACGAATGGATCGTAAGGAGCAATCCAACGCGCAAGCAGAGCGACAATTACAAAGATCGTGACCATCCATAGTCCGACCATAGCCCGTTTATTTTTTTTGAACCGGCTCACCATCATTTGCAACGGCGAACGTGGCGTATAGGATTGCTCGAAGGGGTTGCTTTCAACTTGTGATACCGATGCTGACTGACTCATGAATTTGCTCCTTTCTTAATCGTATCTAACCCTAGGATCGACTAAGCTGTAACATAGATCGACGATCAGGTTCACTATGACAAATATGGTCGCGATAAAAAGCACTGTTCCTTGAATCGCCGGATAATCACGAAATTGTATCGATTGAATCACGTAACGTCCTAACCCATTCATAGAAAAAACAGTCTCAGCTAGTACCGCCCCTCCCAATAAATGACCAAACTCCAAACCAATGATCGTAATAATCGGGATTAAAGCGTTTTTCAAAGTATGCTTATAGATGACTGCTTTTTCCCTGACCCCTTTGGCCCGAGCCGTACGAACAAAATCTTGATGAATGACTTCCAATACGGAAGATCGGGTAAGACGAGCCAATATAGCGGAAGAAGATAATCCAATGGCAAGCGCCGGAAGAATAAAATACTTAAACCCATCGCTGCCTCCGGAAGGCAGGATACGAAGATAATAGGAAAAAATTAAAATTAACATGAGTCCCAGCCAAAAGACCGGCATCGAAATGCCAAATAATGAAAACATCATGGTAGCATTATCCCGGATGCTATTAGGCTTGGTGGCTGAGAAAATCCCTGCGAAAAGCCCAACAATAATCATAATGATGATAGCCATAACCGTAAGCATAATCGTGGTCGGGAATCGCGTAAGAATTTCTGTCAGCACCGGCCGGTTGGAACGCAGCGAGGTTCCGAGATCACCTTTGGCCAAGCTGACCACATAGGTTCCGTATTGCACATGCAAGGGCTGATTTAATCCGAGGCGGTCACGAACCATGGCAACGTCTTCTTCAGTGGCGTCATTGCCGGCAACTAGCCGGGCTGGATCTCCCGGAACAGAATGGATCAGAATAAATACAAGAATCGATACCCCAATCAAGGTAGGAATCATTTGCAGCACACGCTTTATAATATAGCTAAACAACCTGGCGCCTCCTTTACAAGAATAGAATAGGGGGATACTAAAATCCCCCTATTCTACTAAAGCTTTTTGTTATTTTTTCACAACATCACGAAGGATAAGCCGCTCGTTATTCCAATTGTAAACATTGTCAAGATTGCTCTTATAGCCTGATGTTTGTTTGTAATCGAGCAGGAAAATCCATGGTGCCTGGTCCTTGATCAGCTTAAGAGCATCGCCGTAAACCTTTTTACGCTCATCCAGATTGGCCGTTTTCATTCCTTTATCAATTAATGCATCGAGATCAGGATTGGACAGCTTCGAGTAGTTGCTCGCGCCCTTCGTCATCAGGATCGGTCTCAAGCCCCAGTCCGCATCATTCGTAGAAGTACCCCAGCTGTTCAAAGCCAGATTGAATTCAGCCTTCGGATCACGGGTTGCTTCCTGGAATGCGCCGAACTCCCATTTACGATATTCGACTTTAAATCCTACTGCCTGAAGGTTGCCTTGAATAAATTCGGCAATTTGGCGATCCATCAAATAACGGCCGTCCGGCGTCCATAATTTTAACGTTGTTCCCGGCGCAACTCCTGCTTCTGCCAACAATTGCTTCGCTTTCTCGGGATCGTACGGGTATGCACCTACAGAGGAGTAACCCCAAACCATATCACCAATGGCCGCTTCAGCCACTTTGGCTTGGCCTGACATGATTTTCTTAACAATCGTTTCCTTATCTACCGCATAGTTGATCGCTTGACGTGCTTTTACATTATCGAATGGCGCTCTTGTTGTATTAATAGACATGTATAGATTTCTGGAGCTTGGCTCCACATTGATTTTAATTTTGTCGTTTGTTTTAAGACGATCTACATCTGATGTAACAACTGGGACGATAATATCCGCTTCACCGGTTTCAAGCATGATGGAGCGTGCGGAATTTTCAGCTACTGTTTTGAACGTAATGGTTTTCATCTTCGGTTTATCTCCCCAATAATCGGGATTAGCCTCGAACACAACTTTGTTTCCTGGAACCCATTCCTTTAATTTATAAGGACCGGCGCCAACAGGAGATTTACCAACATCTTTCCCCTTCTCTTTCACGTTCTTAGGACTATGAATCCCGCCGTTTGTATGTGCAAAGGTAATCAACGCAGGGCCGAACGGAAATTTCAAATCAAAGCTCACTTGATATTCGCTATCGACATTAACTTTATCGATAAACTCCGCATATAAAGAGTAGCGGTTCAGCTTATTATCCTTGTTAATAACGCGGTCAAAGGTAAATTTCACGGCTTCTGCATTAACAGGTGTGCCGTCTTGAAATTTCGCCCCTTCGCGAAGCTTGAATGTGATCTTCTTTCCATCAGGCGATGTGGTCCATTCTTTAGCCAATTGAGGAACAATCGTATTGTTTTTATCCAAGGTAACCAGCTTATCGAACAATAGCTCGTTAGCATTATTGGATATACCGTCACTTGTATCTTGAGGATCCAGCGTAACCGGCTCAGAACCAAGGGCAACAACCAGATCCTTAGAGGCACCGGCGCTGTCTCCTCCGGACGGAGCGCTGCTACATGCAGAAATGAGAAGCACAAAAGCCAAAATGAGTAATAATGAAGTCTTTTTCAAAACAATTTCCCCCTCTTCAACAAATATTTATATTAAAAGTAAAATGACCGAATTAAGCAAACTCGTGGATCACTGCAGCGACCATCTTGATACCATAAATATAATCGCTTACCAATATATTTTCATTTGGTGCATGTTTCCGAGAATCTCCGTTTCCAACACCGAAACCAACTGTCGGAATACCGAACTGCTGACAAAGCCGGTACATCGGACCGGAGCCTGGATTCATCAGCACCTTCTGAGGAGGTTTCCCGCTTACTTTTTCCGCAGCCTGCATTACTTTAATGACAAGCGGATGACCGGGATCTGTTTTAGCGGCTCGCGTTCCTTTTCTGGCAATGATTTCGATGTCCTCAAAGCCATGACGGTCCAAGTGCTCTCTTAAGAGCCGCACAATCTCCTCAGGATCTTGATCGGGAACCAAGCGGAAGTCCAGCTTAGCTCTTGCCTCGGAAGGCAGCACCGTTTTGGAACCTTCCCCCGAATAGCCGGAATAAATACCGCAAATATTGCATGTAGGCTGAAAAATAAGCTTTTCCTTCAATGGTGTTCCGGTTAAATTCAACAAAAATTGATCTAGCCCGTATCTTTGCAAGGTTTCTTCTTCCGGGTAATCCATCGACTCCAGAATGCTTCGCTCTTCATCTGATAGTTGTAATACACGATCATAGAATTTGTCTATTAAAATTTTCTCTTCCTGATCCTTCAAGGTGCTTAATGCCCAAACCAACCGCCAAGCGGGATTCTCGACAATGGCAGCATTCAAGGAATGCATATCCGAGTTGGCGCCTTTTACAGCCAGTTCGATATACAGAATCCCCTTTGTTCCCATCTTAAGCTCGATGCTTTTATCCGAATAAATAATGCCATTCTCCCAAATGCACAGATCAGCTTGCACCTTATCCGGGTGATTCTCGATAAAATCAGGGAGATTTATGCTTCCCTTCTCTTCCTCCCCTTCCACAATGAATTTCACATTGATGGGGAGCTCGCCATACACCTGCTGATAAGCATGAATTGCACAAATGCGTGCCATTAGGGCTCCCTTGTTATCTGCGGAACCTCTGGCGGTTAGTACATCATCATGAATTTCCGCTGCAAACGGATCATAATGCCAGGATTCGATAGGGTCTTCCGGCTGCACATCGTAATGATTGTAAAATGAAATCGTTTTCTTATTCCCCGAAAAAAAATGACCATACACAACCGGGTGTCCTGTCGTCGCAATTATTTCTGTGGAACCGCCTTGCTGCTGCAAAAATTCGGCAACCATCTGAGAGGCTTCCTGAATCCCTCTGTTTTGAGTAGAAACGCTTGGTATTCTACATAATTCCTGCAGCCATTTCACATACATGTCTTGATGTTCATCGATATAACGGTATACGAGTTCCATATGTGTCCTCATCTCTGTATTTCTTGGAAGAAGTGTGTCTTGGACAGTCTTCTTTCTCTCGATCCCCTCCGTTTAAAGATTGACAGATATACTTTGTAAACTTCTTGTAAAAAGTATAGCATCCGATTTATTGAATGTATAATTTATAATTTTATCAGTTATTGATAAAATTTTTTGTTAATAAATCTATTCTTTATCTATGGGATGTTGTAAATTATCCTTATAATAATCAAATACCAGATTTCCGTTAGTCGTTTTTACACCGTAGAAAATGTCAGACAGCTTCTTTCCTTTCTGATCGATTTGATTCATCAGCCACTGCTCAGACAAATTGTTTTCCAATAAGTTTTCCTTCATCATTTTCCCATCCATAATAACTTCAATAGGAAAGCTTGTTGTACCTGAATGAACCAGATTCATATCTTTTTTGATTAATGCCAGATACTTGTCCTTCTTCCTTACGGACAGCTTTCCGTTAGTTTCCAGAATCGCATAATCAACCTCTTCGATATTGAATACATCCTTTTCTCTTAAGGATTGATTGAGAGAATCCAGTGTATAATGCAGCTTTCTCATATTGTCTTCAAGTATTTTTCCTTTCTCAATGATTACAGTGGGTCCTCCGGACACCCATTTTCTTGTATTCGGGAACTTGAGCGCTACCACAGACATGATATAGGATGTTAGAGTAAAAACAGCAAGCGATAGAATAAAATACCAGGCTTGTATCTTCTCGTTGAAGGCCAGATTTGCTGCCACTGCTCCCATAGTTATACCTGTCGCAAAATCATGAAAGGTCATATTAGAGATCGTCTGTTTTCCTAATATTCTTGCTATTAACAATAATGCTGCAAATGCTAAAATCGTTCTTCCGAATATTTCAATACCTTCTTGCATGATTGAATCACCTCACTGAACAGCTTTACCTTTGAAAATGGATTTTATTCCAATTGAGAATACACGGTATTGCCTTTGTTCTAACCATAAGCTCCATACTTTCTGTGCTCTTAAGAAATTGTTAAGGTATACCCTGCCAATTATTTAAGAACTTGCGTCTATATTAATGCTATACATATGAGTAGTCTAAGGAGGAAGCCCGTATCGCAGCCCAAAAAACTATACTTCTTGTCGACGATGAGAAGGAAATTATCGATCTGTTGGAAATTTATTTGAAAAATGAAGGCTATCTGCTTCTGCGCGCAACTGATGGGGAAGCTGCCTTGAACATTTTACAAAAAGAGGAGGTTGATTTGATCGTGCTCGATATTATGATGCCGCGAATGGATGGAATTGAGGCCTGCCTCAAAATCCGTGAGCACAAAAATATGCCTATAATCATGCTCTCAGCCAAGGGACAGGATATGGATAAAATTATGGGGCTGAGCAGCGGTGCCGATGATTATCTGGCCAAACCTTTCAATCCGTTGGAGCTAATTGCCCGCATTAAGTCGCAGCTGCGCCGATACACGCGCCTCAACATCACCACGGCCAGCAAAGAGCATGAAATCGAGGTGGATGAGCTGCTCATCAATACACAGACACATGAAGTGAAGCTCGACGGCCGCATAATTAAGCTAACCCCACGAGAATTTGCCATTCTGGAGCTGTTAGCTCGTCATCGTGGTGTTGTGTGGAGCATTGAAAAGATTTATGAAACGGTCTGGCAGGAAGCCTACTTCGATTCCAACAATACTGTCATGGTCCATATCCGTAAAATTCGCGAGAAAATAGAAGCCAATCCGCGCAAGCCCAAATATATCAAAACCATCTGGGGGGTTGGCTACAAAGTTGAGTAAACATCCGTCTTTACCTCCGACATCACGCTTAAATCGATTCCCTTTCACCTGGTTTCCATTTAACTTGCTGCGTGCCTTGATTCTGTTAGCTATGGACTTATATCAAATTATGAAAAAGCAGGTCGGACGAAGCCTGAGATTGCAGCTAATGGTTGCTTTTGCCTTTTGTCTGGCTGCATCGCTAATCTTCTACTCCCTTAGCACGGCTCTGTTCGGCGGGATCAATAAAGATCCTGTCATTGATTACAAATCGGGGGTCGAGCGTATCGATAATGCGGCGAAGAGCTTGGCAGAGGTACTAAGCCATGAATACTCCAACCACGATAACGAAGTGAACAATCCCGAATCACAGATCGAATGGGAAAAGGAGAGAATGCTGGACTTTACCGAGCAGGTCAAACGGGAAAGTTCTATGAACAGGTACAAAATAGTGGTCACCGATCTCACAGGCAAAGTTTTATTTCAAAGCTCCAATTCAGCTGAAACCAGTGTAGACATTCATAAATCGATCCGCAACTCGATAGACACTCAACGTGAAAGAAATATGCGGCAAGAGACCTCGAGCCTGTATCCCGTTACTTACAAGGGGCAGTCCTCCTATCTGATCGTCAGCGGCATCCCCGAACCGAATATTACTTACAAACGCGGACAAAGTCCTTTTACAATGGTCGGCTCCATAATCTTTTTTATTGTTCTGTTCTACTTTTTGACCCAGCAGAAAATGCGCTATATCGAAGAATTAGCGGGTGGGTTGATCACGATATCAACTGGAAATTTGAACTCGCGGGTTGCGGAACGCAGTGAAGATGAGCTTGGCTCCCTGGCCAAAAATATGAATTTGATGGCCGAGCAGCTGCAGATGAAAATCGAAGAGGAGCGGAGGGCTGAACGGCTGAAGAATGAGCTGGTTACCAACGTTTCCCATGATCTGCGTACACCGTTAACATTGATCATGGGATACCTGCGTCTGCTCAATGATAAGAATTACGAAAACGAGCAGCAAGCTCAAACTTACCTTAATATCGCCTACAATAAATCGGAAAAGCTTAATTCACTGATCGACGACTTATTTATTTATACGAAGCTGACTCATCGGGATGTTCCTTTGAATAAGACAGGCATTGCGCTTAATGACTTGCTGGAGCAGCTTCTTGAGGAGTTCGTCACACCGGCTGAGGAGCAGCAGGTTATTCTGTCTCGCAATATCCCTAAGGAGAAAATATTCGTAAATATTGATGTTGATCAGATGATACGAGTGTTCGAGAACCTGTTGGGCAATGCATTGAAGTACAGCCCGAAGCCGGGAGTCATCTCGATAAGCATGGTCAGGGAGCAGCAGTATGGTATCGTCCGGATTAGCAATATGGCTGAGGAGCTGTCTGAGCAGGAGCTCGAACGATTGTTTGATCGTTTTTTCCGGGTGGATGCTTCCCGCTCCTCTCAGACAGGCGGTTCGGGTCTCGGGCTCGCTATTGCCAAAAGCATTGTCGAAGCTCACGAAGGCTTCATAGGAGTGGAGCAGCAAGACGGCGAGTTAATCTTTTACATTAAATTAAAGCTCGATTAAAACTTTATTCATGATCCGTATCTAAGAGGGAGACTGTATGGCCGCCTGCATCCTGTGGCAACTACAGTCCCCCTATTCACCTATTCAACATACGATTAACAACACTTTTAGGATATCCAGACACAATCCTCAGGCTTCTTATCCAACAAAAATCCTTTAAACACCGTTGTTTTCAATTGATGCATATCCGTCCGCTCGAGATACTCAATCCGGCAGCATAAGCATGGTTGAATCCATTGTGTCTTCTGGTCCTCTGTCGTGTGAAGCTGCTGCGCAAGCTCCAAGAACTGTAGTTTATCCTCCTGCTTAAACCCAAGCTCCACTACACCAACCGGCTTGTTTTTGACCGTTCTGAAATTCAATCCTATAATAAGTCCGAATGGACTGGTTCTATAACCCAGGATGAGCACATCCACAGTTTTGACATGGTTGATTTGCAGCCAGTCCTTGCTTTTCGTATCCGGAATGTACCTCGACGCTTTCCGCTTCGCTACGATCCCTTCCATATTATGTTCCTTGGTCAATTCAAACAAGGCATTGCCCTGACCTGTTAAATACATGGTGGGCATTATCGAAGGCGAAGCAGTAACAATCTCACTTATCCGCTGCTTCCTCTCCAATAAAGGTTCTTTCATGTGCTCCCTGTCCGTACATAAAACATCAAAAACAATAAATGATGCAGGATGAGTATGAACGGCGCTCTTAATCCGTGTGGAGTTGCTCAAGCGCCCCCGGTAAGTAAAATCATCAAAAACAGGCCTTTGACCACGCAATACGATGCCTTCACTATCTAAAATAGCGGTATGCGCTTTTATTGCCGCCGCGACTTCCTTCAACTCAGGGAACTTGTCCGTTACTAAATGCCCATTAGATGTATAAGCTTCTATTCGTTCACCCTGCTTGTGTAAAAGAATGCGCCAACCATCCCATTTCGGTTCAAAGATGAATTCATCATCATCGAATGGCTCCTTGCCCAGACTTAGAAGCATTGGCTTGATTCGTGTAAAAAGCATTTAAACCACCTCATTACACCATTGTTCCATACTAAGCCTGCTCTAAACCATCCTCCAATTAATGTTCTATCTTCCTCAATTTAACATTACGAAGGTTTGCATACAACAAGGATGTCAGGTTTTTTTACAAGTAGTCATCATGATTATCCAAAATAGCAATCGGTAAGAAATCCCGCCATCTGGTGCATGCTATTATATAGGTGAGAGCTATCCAAACCAAAGGACGAAAGGATGTTGTAATTATGGCTAAACATGCACCTTATATTTTTTCCGAGGACGCAAGATCTCAAGCAGAGTTTTACACGAAAGCGCTTGGCGGAGAGATTCAGTCCATTATGACCTATGGAAATCTTCCGGATGCCAATGAAGCAAACAAGGACAGAATCATGCACTTGAGTCTCACGGCCGCGGGGATTAACATCCTGATGTGTGATTCTCTATACGAGCCAATTCGTCATGGCAATGCCATTCATCTGTGTCTGGAATTCTCAACCGAAGCCGAAGCCCGTGAAGTATTCGACAAGCTTGCGGAAGGGGGCAATATCAAGCACCCGTTGGGAATGGAATTCTGGGGCGCAATGTTCGGACAAATCGAGGACAAATTCGGCGTATTGTGGATGATCACCACCGAGCCCAAAAGTCAATCTTGATTCAGCCTACCTGAATCGTTCATACCTAATAGCGGCAGCCAAGAGCATGAATATCATGTTCTTGGCTGCCGCTATCGTTTTATGTACCGAATTTTTGCGTCTCTCTCAATCTTTCTTTATAATCTATTTATTTTCAATAGGAATCATAATTATGAATTCAGGGTCTTTAACATAAGGATCTTGATGGATAGGGTATTCCTCGTAATGTGTGACCTCTCCCTTATGTAATTGATACCCCTGACTTGCAATCCAGGCATACATATTTTTGTATGAGAGATCAATATTTTGATCTTTCTTGTGCTCGCACTTTGCATAGGTTAATGTCGGAACCGTTATACTTACCATTCCATCAGGAATGTGCTCGGCACTTTCAACCTCCATAACCGAATAGTGTGTAAATCCTCCTTCATTAATATGATAGGACAAGCCTAATAGAATATCTGGATATAAAACATCCCGTATCTCCTGTAACCGTCTTTTTATTTCGGTATGAACCGCTCGAATCCCACCCGCTCCCGCTTCTGCAAATGTTCCTTCCCATTTCAACCCCACTGCCTGAAAAGACTCTTTTGTAATAATAGTTGATTCATTCCTCTGTTCCAAAATAACCATCCTCCCGAAATGAATGATAATATCTCAATACTATTTTACACGAATAAGGTTACAGAAACTGGAAAAATATTTTTGCACGTGAGCGATTAAACATCTGCATCCCTCTAAAATCGTAGAGACAGTCTGTCATTTCCCTCGATACGCTTTTTCATGGTAATCAGTAATATAAGTGAACAAAGTTTTACCGTCATCCAGCGGTGCAAAATCCTCATTAAAGCTCAAGTACATAGCTCTATAAGTCTCTGGAACCCAAATATAGGGATGGACATAGTCTGTCAAATGAAACCCGACTTTTTCCCAAAACCGGATACGCTCCGCATTTTCCTCAGTCGGTTCAGCCTCAACCTCTATAACGATGCCACGGCAATCAGCCGTGCTCTCTGCCCATGCCCGAATATCTTCTATGCATTTTCGGCCTAAGCCTTTGCCACGCTGATTTTGTCGAACCGCTATATAATCGATGATCAGCACTTTTGCATTTCGATTTATCGCGGTGAGGGCCATCGCAACCACATCAGTACCCTCACTCCAAGTATGGAGAGTACAGATTTCTCTTTTGAACATACGTTGAATGAGCGATCGATTTTTCCTTCCGTGTACAGGAAACGCCTCCTCATAAACTTGCTCCGCTTTAAGCCATAACGCTTCATCCCACTCTGCGGTTGTATGGTATTTCATAGCCATTGTTCTTCATCCTTTTCGTAAATTGTTCCTCAATTCATGAGTATACAGGTAGCCGCCGCTTTGTAAGGAACATCCCGGTAATTGTAGAATTATTTAGTATGATGACAAAACGTAAAATTATTCTCATTCTAGGAATATTTGATCATCATTCACAGGGCAGCCGTGGAATCGGGTTGTTCAATATGGAGCGAAGGCAGAAGCAGTTGTATGGCTTTGGGCTTCATATAGACAGCAGCCAGAATGAAGGTATCAAGGTCTCCTTCAGAGCAATGAAATAATGCTGCCTAAGCTTTGAAAGCTTTTAAAGAAGCTTCTCCCCACTCTTAAGAGCCCCTATTCTGTCTTGGTCAAGACAAGGATAAGGGTCTTTAACATATACGGGGATGAATTTTAATTGTGCCAAAATCATCAATCACTGTATCATTAAAAATCGAAGCAAGCCCAATATGGCAAAACAGAAGAGTACGATACCAGCACCAATCCCCGTAATTGCGCTGTTAGCAATATTAAGTTTTTTGGATACAACTAATGAGGTTACAACAACACCAACGAGGAGCGTCCCTAAAATATACAAGCTGAAATCATTAAAAACGCTTTTTAACCAGAAAAAATGAACACCTACAATAAAAGCAATCCAAGGGGCAATATAATCATTACGTTTATATTTAATCAAAATAAAAGCACCTATAGCTGCTAATAAAAATTCAATGATTACGAAAATCAAATAGTTTTGGAATGCACCAGGATCCGATAAAGCAGAGCGATCATGCCAATGTGTTATACTCAAGTAAATACCGACTAAACCTACTATCAGCGGAGCTGAAGAAGCGATCCCAATATACTTCCGCCAACTTTTTCTAGGATTCTCCTGAGCCCAGCCGAACCAGCTAAAACTAAATATACCGAAAATAGCTGCATACATCACATAATCCCTAACATATTCCATGATTACCCCCCTATTAAAAAATTCTGGTCCATATGGTATTAGTAAATGCGAAGCTGCTGCCATTTCGATTTACTTAGACTTTCCCGTGTTCCCTACCATCCCTTATGATCTATTAAAGTTTTTATTTGCGAAATGTGATGCTGATTATGCCAAACAAGCCTTTGAAGGGCAGTATCTATAGTGATTTTACCCAATACTTGAGTTTTCAATCTTCTATTAAAATCTTCCGGTCTCAAACTATTTATCAGAATCAGAAATCGGCTGTGAAGTAATTCCAGAAGTAAAATGGATGTCTCAACAGGAGTATCCTTGTAATCGCTTAATTCTGCCCACAAGTCTTCTCGATAAGTCTGCGACATGGGTTCATCCTCAGTTAGCGCTCTCTTGAATCGCAAGTAAGCATTCATGTCATTATCAGCTATGTGATGGACGATTTGTTGAATTGTCCAGCCCTCAGGACGGTATGGAATTTGAAGCTGATCCGGCTGAAGTCCCATAACAAGACTTCGAAGAGTTATTGCAATAGTAGGGATTTGATCTATAAAGTTTCTCCGCTCTTCCAAATTAGGATTGAGCAGCGGTGCAAACTGACCCATTGGAAAACGTAGTTTATCCATTCGTTGATTAACCCCCTTATTTCTTTTGGAGCTCTAGATTTAGTAAATGCAGCATTTCCTTTTCTTCCTCTTCTACGACCTCCCCTAATCTTACAGCTATTGTCGGTACTAACCATACGTCTATTTCCTCTTTACTTATTTCTTGTAATCTTAAATATTCAGTCAAATAAACATCATGAAAAAATAATCGGCTATTTCTATCCAGCAGCCAATCCGGAGGATCATCTGGTAGGGCGTGAGATCTTAACATTAAAAGAGTTCTCATTACATCTGCCTTGGGATTACCGACTAAAGTATTAAACCAATCTACTATTACAGGTCCTCTAGGTGACATAATGATGTTGTCTGGATGAAAATCATAGTGACATATTGTATGAGCTGCCGGTAATTTATCAAGCAATCTTATGATTTCTGTTCGGCTTTCGATGGTTATATGGTTTAATCTGTTTATTTTCTTGGTTAATTCCTGCTTTAAATTGGGCGGATGCTTATGAGTGGCTCTATGTATTTCTGCATGTAAAGCAGCCATAATCTTAGCGTGTTTCGATAAACTACTCTCTGTCGGTTCAATCAATCTCATCAATGTACTTCCAACTATTCGTTCATAGATTATCCCTTTACGGTCTTCTATTTCAACCAGCTCAAATACTTCTGCCGCGGGTAAGCCGATCTGGTTTATTATTTTTGTATTAGTCATTTCCTGATTAACATTGTCATCTTTTAAAAATAACTTTAATACCTTTGTTTCTCCCCATTCAAAAACTTCGGCAGTTCTCCCTCTCGCTAAAAGTCGCCCTTTTTCCACTACTATTCTCCTTTACATATAACCACAGGACTGTGGAGGTTGTTTTTGTAAAGCTTCTCTATTCATTCATTTGATTTAAATACTCATCTAATAAAAGGGGAGAATACAATTTTTCACCTGGATTGTCTCGCACTTTACTCCATATTTGCGCAGCAACTTTCATTCGGTCTTTAAAACCCTTCGTTCGAGAGTCTTTATTAAAGTCTTTTACAAAATTGTTCCATTGATATGTTTTTTCTTCCGGGCTTTCAAGCTTCGTTTTCCCCTCATACACCTGAATTAAATCAGCAACTGTCATTTCAATATTACCTTGACGTTCCGCTTCTCGTAATGCCGCTGCCATTTCTTTTGTAAAAGTAAATTTATTTTTGTTGTAATATTTGGCGAAAAATTCCCTTGCCTTCTGGTTAAACTTAAATCCATCTGGAATAAGCCTTGTACTTAGCGATAGTTCATTCAGTTCTTGTTTCTTTCTTATGTTTGTATTTAAAAGACGATGATCAATGGTTTTTTCGCCGATTAATAATTTTTTGATCTTCACTTCCAGCTCTGCTTTTGTCCCGGACGATGAGATGTTATGCATGCTGCAGATGTGGATTAATTCATTCTTATACCAATAATGTTTTTCGAACTCTTGGATTGATAGATCCAGTGAAAAATCTGGCCGCTGTTGGTTAACGCTCATACGATTCTCCTTAACTTTTTCCGTTAGTTTCATTTTATGTTCATGTTATTTGCTATTAATTCCTGCTACGGCACCAATAATGACTCCGACTCCAATGATTAAATATTTGAGGTATAAAGCTTTTATTAATAAGTAAGTATTAAACATTGCGCTTGAAAGAATTATTGTTTGAGAAATTGAAATAACCGCAAGGTAGAGTTGACCACACTATGAACCGTAAGTTAAGTCCTGCTACTGTATAATTCAATAAATCGCATAATTTCCCCTCTAATCAAGGAAATTATTACCTGAATACACCACAAGAATGCTTACGCTGCATTTGCGTGAATAAGAGGAACAGCCGCTGTTGAAGTCTTGTTCCTATGATGAACAAGCTTGCCATGATGGAGTTGGAACACATCTTGCTTACTGCAACCAAATAGTAAACGGCTAGATGCTCCCTATAGCTACTAGGCGCAGCTGTATTGTTAAAAAGCTGCGTCTGCCTAACGGGAAATCCTCCCGTTAATTCCGGGCGATGAGCGACTTTTTCACAAATAACTGGAAATCCTCATGCTAATTCGACACTTTAGCTCATCTAACCTAAAAAATATCAATATTAGAAGGAGAATTTCCAGTTAAGTCCCTCAACAAGCAATTAATAGGAGAATTAGCGCCAGAAATTCCAGTTAACCATTTCACTACCTACCGACCATGATGCTTTCACGCTTTAATAGCATTAGGGTAAGCTTCGCACACTCCAAAACATATAAATTATCAGTATATTTAAAAAGAGGCAGTCCCAAAAGAGTGTCAGTGAATGAGTCCGTCCCAACTATATACAAAGACGCCTCCAAAACCACTATGTACGTGGGGATGGAAGCGTCTTTTTGTAGGGAAATTCCCATTAGAGTGAGTGGGGTCCCAAAATCCAGAAACGGATTTGGGAACAGCCTCTCCTCACTATTTGTTCGTCAGCTAAAAAGTAGGCAGATTATCCAGATTATTCTCCTGCACACCGTCAGGCTCGCTTCGCAGAATATCGCGACCGTAGCGGTGATATACATCCACATTGGCGAGGGCACCCGCCTTAGCCTCATTCAAAGCACTTACATAATCAAGCTCACGTCCTGCCGATGTTTGAATCGCAATGATATCGCCGTCATTATTTTTACGTACGGCTACGATATGCTCTTTTCCAGCGGTCGCCGCAGTATTCATCTGATCCTGCCCCGCTTGCATTTCACCCTGTTGCCTGTACTCTTGATAAATTTGTTCGTAGCTTGGATTTTGATTCGTTGGATTTTGATTCATTGAATTCTGATTCGTTGGATTTTGATTCATTGAATTCTGATTGAATGAATTCTGATTCATTGGACCTTGATTCACTGGATTTTGATTCATTGAATTCTGATTCACTGGATCCTGATTCACTGGATTCTGATTCATTGGACCTTGATTCATCATAACCACCTCGACAGTTATGATACCCAGAAATTCCATCTATTATCAGCCCAATAGCATCACCAGATCCAAAACTCCTTCATGCTCAGGTTCCATAGCCAAAGCTTTATGAGCATAGTCCCGCGAGGAGTCATAAATCCCAACCTCATAACAGCATATCGCCATATTATAAAGCACTTCCGCTTCGGCCTCTGTTTCTTTCAATGCACGTTCATAGAACACCAGTGCGTCCTCATATAAATCCATTTGAAACAGCAGCATACCACAGTCCAAAGCTAAATTATGCTTCTCCTCCATAGGATAATAGCTATCCCACATCCGTTGGATCCCATTGCGAATATCGTTCAAATCTTTCTCATTAGCTGTTGGAAGCAGCAGGGTGATTCGCTTGGCGCTCTGAATGAATAATTGAGCATCATAGCTGCCTAATTTCCAAAAGGAATGCAGCTGGGATAGCTCCATTTGATCTAAATGCATATCAAACCATTGTTTCATACTAAAAAAATCATCCGGCCCAAAACGGTCTACAAACCTCCGGTAAGCCAGACGTGAATTGGCATAGCTCGCCGGATCTTGAAGCATAAGAATACAGCCTACATTCAAGTTACTATAGTGATGCGTTGTAAATAAGGTCTGTGCACCCTTTTGTTCAAATAGGTATTGTATCGCATGGTAATTCGCTTCCAGGGAGAAGCTTCCATGATGGATAAGCTTAGGGGGCTCAGCATATTCCCAATTTTCTATTCGATGGTCTCCTTTATCGGCCGTAAGCAGAAGAAAACCATGTTGCGACAATTCACTGAGTCGTTCCAAACACGCCAATCCTATGCCCGGAAAAAGAATATGCGAATCCTCAAGCTTTTGCTTATAGAGCTCTATTACATCATTGTAGGGGTACGATTGCTGTTCATAGCTCTCTGCTCTGCGGTAATGATACTCGGGTATGACTTTCCCAAGCTTATCCGAGGCGCTCAGATCGGCAGGCCCATCCGGAAACTGCAGAGAAATGTCACATTCATAAATCTTCCCTTCATCTACATAAAGCAGCTCTTGCGGGATACTGTCAAAAAAATAATTAGCAATAACCAGCAGCGGCTGCTCCAAATCGCCAGGCCGTATGACTGATTTAGATTGCGTCAAGTTTAGCTCTGTATCCTGAACGGCATCGAATTGTGCGAAATCCAAAACCCCTTGTTGGACATAGGGCAGTAAGCTTGTGTGCTGCTCCCAATAGGATATATTTTTGACAGCCAAGTCACTCAATATATAGCGAAAAGGAGGAAGCGGTATGCCGGCATAATCCCTTAGCTCGCATAGCTCCTTAAGAATATGAAACGCTAATCGGCCCGAACCCGCACCAAGTTCAAGTATCGTAACGGGTGCTGAAGTATGCCCTAACCTCGCTCTATCTTGAAGAAAGCCAAATATGATTTCCGCATAAGCCAATGCCATAATTGGATTATTCGTTATATATTGTGGTACTTCTTCACTTTGCCAAGCGTTGATTCCCTGCTCTTCATAATAGAATCGCTGCAGCTCCCAGATTGGCGCTTCACTAAATCGGTAAATTGGCGGTTCGGTACGAGTCATCTATTTAAACCTACTTTACTAATTGGTTATCATCCTTTAGGGATATGTGTATATCATAAGCGGATATACGCTTCGAAACAATGTCTTTAACTATAAATGCCCTGAGTTACAAATGCTTTTCAAGTACATTTCGATACTGCGCTTTGGGACGAAGCCCCACGATTTTATCTAAAGGCTGCCCTTCTTTATACACGATAACGGTTGGCATGCCCATGACGCCAGCCTCAGCGGCGGATGCAGGCAAATCCTCGCAGTTTACTTTTACTATCCTGACTTTCCCAGTCATTTCCTGATCTATCTCCTCCAATACCGGGAGCAATGCCTTACAAGGCCCACACCATGGTGCGCCATAGTCGACAAGTACGACCCCTTCGCTAATAAGAGATTTTAACATGGCGTCATTTTCCGCAACTGTTAGTGCCATTTCCTCTCACCCTCCTATTCATTATTTGCTTCCGCCTCAAGCTGCACGTAAGCTATGCGATCCAACAGATTCGCTTTAATTTGATTCAATTCGATGATTTGACGTTCGATCTCCTCCAGCTTCTGCTGGTAAATCGGCATTACATCTGTACAGAACGCCTCTTTATTCTGAAGTACGCAATTTAGGAACCCTGCAACCTGCTCTGTAGTTAAGCCGAGATTTAAATACAACTTGATCGTCTTCACCGTTTCCTCAGTGAGTGGACTGAAATCTCGGTATCCATTCGTTAGGCGTGCCGGTGCAATTAATCCTTGCTTTTCATAATAACGTAGCGACCGGATGCTGACACCCGTCAATCGCGATAGTTCACCGATCTTCATAACAATCCCCCGGGTCTATGAGAGTGGCTTATTCTTATTATAAAGTCTGACAGTAGTGTCAGGGTCAAGCGGTTTTTTTACGGCAGATTTAACAATCGTTTTGTCACAAATACAAGGTGTACCTCATTTATTTGAACAAATAGTGAACGCTTTTGAGGATCCTTATTCCCGCGACATCGTTCGAGTTACTTTTTACATGGGTTTTGATAAAGTAATCCATACGAAATCAACTAACATATGGTAGGTGCTCAATGGTTGAACTTATGGTACAAGAAGAAAAATGCTTTAGCATTGAGGAAACAGCTTTATTTTTCGGAATCACTGAAACACGGCTAGTTAATCTTCTTCAAAAAATTGAAGGGTCCGGGTATTTCTTTAAACGATCGGATAGTGGCCAATTGGCACTGACTGAAGAGGATATCATGATGATTCTCTGTTTCACCTAAGTACTCCTATGTTATCATATCAAACTAAGATGCCAAAAAGCCGCTCAGCGAAGCGGCTTTTTTATTTTTACTATTCATAGCCCAGATTACAAAAAAGAAGAGTTTATGGGTTACGAAGTCTTAAAGAAAGGAATACATTAACATTATCAGTAAGCCGTTGAGACTGGAGACTTATACATGAACGAAAGAACCTTGTATTTATTTGATGGAATTAATAAAAACTCAGTAAAAGCCGTTGTAGAGAATATACTGAAGATTAACCAATTGGACGATGAAAAAGATAAGAGAGAGAAGGACTACAAGCATGTTCCCATCGACTTGATCATCAATAGCAATGGTGGAAATGTTTATGATGGGCTAGGTCTTATTAATGTGATTGATAATAGCAAGACTCCTGTCCACACGTATGTGTATGGTCTTGCAGCCAGTATGAGCTTGCTTGTTGCAGTTAGCGGTCACAAGAGGCATTTAGGCAAACTAAGCACGCTGATGTATCATTCCATTTCAAATACAATAGGAGGCCGTTTGGAGCATTTGAAAAATCGGGTTGATGAAGGGCAGAGATTACAAAATATTTACGATCAGTATTTAATATCGAAATCTAATCTCCGGCTGGAGGATCTGAAAAGTGTTCAGGAGCATCAGCGCGATTGGTTCATTAGTCCAGAGGAAGCATTAGAGCTAGGAATTATTGACGAGATTATTTAAAATTATTTAGATGCAAGCAGGTCCCCGTTACGAACTACCCGGTACAATGCTTGATTATTTTCAATTCAGCCGATGCTATGTCAGGCTCCCCATCCTTGTTTTGATGAAAGCTTTTAGACAAGAATGGGGGGATCTATCGGGGTTATCGCTCTTCCCATTTACTTAGAATGAAGTCCATAATTTCCTGACTCGTCTCCTCGGTAAGGCCATTGCGCAATGCTGTAATGAATTCAATAAAAAGTAAAGAGACAAGCTCATCCAGCTCTATATCAAGAGGGTGATGCTTCCAACGCAAATCTTCAAAAAACACATTCACTCGGTTAACTTCCTTTGAATGCAGCCTTATGGAAAGAGTCAAAAACTCGCTTTCCTCCTTTTTGCCGTTCTTAGTAGTTAGGCTCCAATGAAATTTGGTTGGTGCGCTTGAATCGGACACTTTTTTGCCAATGTTATTGGGTGTCGTAAGGACGCTTCCGTATAACCTGCTCAAAGAGGATAGGTATTCGTATAGATCCTTTCCCTGCCGGACACTTTCCAGAAAATTATCAAACAACAGCTTCGCAAGAAAAGCTTTGTTTAATCCGGTCAATTCTTCCTCAGTCATATATTTAACATCCTCTATAAAAGCATCCGCACGATTAAAATAGTCACGAGGCGCACGAACCTGAACCGTTTGGTAGGACTCAGATGACCTCCCGTTAAACATACCTGTCCATTTTTTGAAAGCGATCATATACCCAGCTCCCCCTTCTTCCCCTCTATTAACTACTATTACGAATCTAGCAATTTTATGACATAAAAAAAAGAGCCGCCTAGTAGCAAGCCCCTCATTAATCGTTATGCAGTTAAATTAAATCGAGATACTAATTCTATCTATTTGGAATACCAGTACAGAGCATATTCAGTCATAGTAGAGGCGTAGCCCAGCTGGCGTAACATAGCCGTAATATTGCCACGGTGGTACGTAGCATGATTCACAATTTGCAAAACGATTTCAGCATAGCTGGTTTCCCGTATTCCAGCATATGGGTTATCTACAACTATCGTTTTTTCCATATTGTCCTGTTGGTTGAAAAATGCTTTAAACTGCTCGGATGATTCCAAAAACAACGTTTCCAGTTCCTCAAGGCTCTTTGCTTCGGTATTCTCTTTCAATTGATTAGCATATACCAAAGCTTCACTCATACTTTTACCCAAAAGGATGTTCAACCAACAGATATCCGTTATGTAAATATGAGGCATTGCCTTCGAAATCGATGGGAAAACGCTTTGAATCTCCTTATTGTAAATGTCCTGAGGAATTTCCTTTAATCGATCAAGCATAGTTTTATTCGCCCATACATTGAAGTTATACATTTCTATTGAGGTATGCGCCATATAAAAAGCCTCCTATTTTCAATTCATTTTCCAATTAATTAGCTTATAACAAAATAGTAGCACAACTACCCTGACAGCTGTTTGTCAGGGTTATCTAATGATGCTATGAATTTAGCTTGCTATCGTTTTAAAATAATGATAAATCTTATTTAATTTATCCTCTTGTTTCCCCTTGGGACTTTCCATATTCCCGAATTCAAAGAACTTTACTTTCTTTATTCCCACATAACTAAACAAAGCTTTTTTCATTAATACTTTGTGCGCATTATTTAACCAAAACAAAGGATATAACGCGGGCCCCTTCATGGAAGAAATACAAACTACCGAACGTCCCTTTAAAAGTCCTTCTGGCAGCAGTCCACCTGTATCTTTGTAAGCGAAGCCTGACGCAAACATTTGGTCGATGTACCCCAAAAGCATAGCAGGAGGCCTTCCCCACCATATGGGATACACGAAGACGATTTTGTCGGCCCACATAATCTGATCCCGATACTTGGCAAGCCTGGGTTCAGATTTCATATCTCTTCGGCGTTTATTCTCATTGAACACAAGGACAGGGTTAAACTCCTCCTCATATAAATCCAGTACCTTGATCTCCGTAATATGAGGATTTTCGGTGCTTCCCTGTATGACTTTTTGCAAAAATGCGTAGCTTAGGCTCTGATGATTAGGATGCGTATAAATAACTAAAGTTTTCATTGAACCACCTCATTACTTATCATTTGATAAGCAAATAGTAGCATGTCGTTATTTTGTTGTCAAATGATAATTGTTTTATGATAATCAATTTGTTATGGTATCCCTAAGAGGTGATTTCTGTGGATAAAAAAGCTTTTTTTCAAAAATTCGTATCCTTTACCACTGCTGTTCTGCAAGTGAAACATGAGCTTACCAAAGATATTAAATCCGATGCCATTACACCTGTTCAATATAATATTCTCGAATATATAGCGGTTAGTCAGCCCGTTACCCTAAGCGAGATTAGCGATTGTCAGCATATGTCCATGCCGAACACGAGCCGTGAACTGAAGAAGCTTACCGAAAAAAATCTATGCGAAAAAGTCGCCGTTACCGAGGATCGACGCAAGCAATATATCCGTCTCTCCGAAGGAGGACAAGCCATAATGGACGAAGCCTTCAAGCGTATTGAAGCTCGTTTTCTGCAGCAGATGAAGGATGCTTCTGCAGAAGATCTGCAAGAAATAGAAAAAGCTCTGGATGTGCTTAACTCCAAAGTGTTTCATTCCAATAAATCAGTGTAACCGCGATAAACTCTTCCTGTGAGAGCCCCCTTTGAATTTTTTGGGGGTCATTTTTGTTACTCAAGATTCATTTTTCGCGTGGTGTGCAAGAGCATTGTCATTGTCATCGTCATCGTCATTGCCAGACACATTATTAAGAATATTGTCTTCTAATACAGTAAATTTATCCCCATACTCTTTGATAATATGGTTTTCACCCCAAGCGCATAGGGAGTCCAAGATCGATTTCAAACTCCATCCATATTCGCTCAGCTCGTACTCCACCTTAGGAGGAACTTGGTTATAGCTAATTCGATTCAATATGCCATCTTGTTCTAATTCTCTCAGCTGCTGAGTTAACATTTTTTGTGTAATTGCTGGCATAAGACGTTTTAAATCACTTGTTCGTTTTTTCCCATGCGTCAAATGACAGAGGATTACACATTTCCATTTACCCCCGATCACCTCGAGCGTTGCCTCCACTGAAATGTTATATTTCTTTTTGATCACACACTCTTCCCCCTAACTACGCTTATAGGAACCTATTAGTTTGTGGGTACTTTTTAGTTCCTATATCACTTCAAAGTACGTACTATTCATTTCTATTCAAATAATACATAATAACATCTACCGGCCGGTAATACCATACTGTAGGAGTTGTGAAACAAATGTCATTGGACTCAAAGAGAAGTACATTCGCGCTCCTTGCATTAGCCATCAGCGCCTTTGCTATTGGAACAACGGAGTTCATCAGTGTAGGACTGCTGCCTCTCATTTCTGAGGATCTAAATATATCGGTTACAACATCCGCATTAACGGTTACTTTATATGCTTTAGGGGTAACTTTTGGGGCGCCCATCCTAACATCCTTAACCTCTAACATTCCGCGCAAAACGTTATTAGGTTGGATTATGGTTGTTTTTATTGTGGGCAATAGCCTTGCCGCAGCAGCAAGCGGCATTGGCTTGCTTCTGGCAGCTCGCGTTATCTCCGCGTTAGCACACGGAGTGTTTATGTCCATTGGCTCAACCATAGCAGCGGACCTTGTCCCTGAAAACCGCAGGGCTAGCGCCATAGCCATCATGTTCTCCGGGCTCACGGTAGCGACTGTTACAGGAGTACCCTTGGGTACCTTGATCGGGCAGCAATGGGGTTGGCGGGCTGCATTTATCGGGATCGTTGTAATCGGCATTATAGCCTTTATAGCTAATATGACATTGATTCCATCCGATTTGCGCAGAGGAGCTAAAACGCCCTTCCGTACTCAGCTTAAACTTGTTACTAATGGGCGTTTGCTGCTTGCATTCTCCATTACTGCCATAGGGTATGGAGGCACATTTGTCGTCTTTACTTATTTATCCCCATTGCTTCACGACATAACCGGATTTAAGGAAACAACAGTAGCGCTTATTCTCCTTATTTACGGTATTGCCATAGCCATCGGCAACGTAATTGGAGGAAAAGCTGCCAACCGTAAGCCGGTTTCCGCCTTGTTCTATATGTTTATTTTACAAGCTATTGTACTTCTTATCTTAACGTTCACCGTCCCGTTCAAAGCAGCCGGTTTGATTACGATTTTCTTTATGGGATTGTTAGCTTTTATGAACGTACCGGGATTACAGGTGTATGTAGTTATGTTAGCTGAACGATTTGCACCGAAAGCTGTAGATGTAGCTTCTGCCGTCAATATCGCCGCATTCAACGCCGGCATTGCGATTGGAGCCTATTTAGGTGGTGTCGTTACGGATTCTATTGGACTTATTCATACAGCTTGGGTTGGATCGTTAATGGTTTTTGGAGCCGTAATTCTAACCGGTTGGGCACGAGCCTTGGAAAAAAGAGATGAAACCAACCACAAACAAAAGTCAGCAGCTTAAATGACCTTGGTATCGACTAAAAAGTTATTCTGCTCGCAATTGGGACGCTGCAATAAATCGTATCTCATTAATATTTGCTCAAAACAAAACTAGGAGGCTTATTCTATGATCGCGAAACATTTACAAGATACAACAACATTACACAATGGTATCAAAATGCCTTGGTTCGGGCTCGGAGTATTTAAAGTAGAAGAAGGGGAGGAGCTGGTCCATGCTGTAAAATCAGCCATAAAACATGGCTACCGCAGTATCGATACGGCTGCTATTTACGATAATGAAAAGAGTGTCGGTCAAGGGATTCACGAAGCCATTGTAGAGACCCGGATCGCTAGAGAAGATCTTTTTGTTACATCCAAGGTTTGGAATGCCGATCTCGGATATGAGTCCACATTGGCCGCCTATGAAACAAGCTTGAACAAGCTAGGCTTGGACTATCTCGATTTATACCTTATTCATTGGCCTGTTGAAGGTAAATATACCGAGTCGTGGAGAGCTTTGGAGACCCTATATAAAGAAGGGCGTGTAAAGGCGATTGGAGTAAGCAATTTTCAGATCCATCATATTGAAAAACTTATGAAAACAGCAGCTATTAAACCTATGGTGAACCAAGTGGAGCTTCATCCCCAATTAACTCAAAATGAGCTGATTAGCTTCTGTAAGGAGCATGGCATTCAAGCGGAAGCATGGTCACCGCTAATGCAAGGTCAGCTATTAGATCATCCGGTCTTACAAGAAATTGCAAATAAGTATAACAAATCGATTGCCCAGATTATTCTGCGTTGGGACTTGCAGCATGGGATTGTAACGATTCCAAAGTCTACTAAAGAACATCGGATCATAGAAAATTCGGCCGTATTTGATTTTGAGCTTTCAAAAGAAGATATAGCCCGGATTGATGGCTTAAACCAAAATCATCGTGTGGGTCCAGATCCGGATAACTTTGACTTTTAAGATGAGCCTTCTTCTATGTAATTTCAAAAGGATGTTAGAAGAGAGTACCGATTCGATGGTACTCTCTTAAACCATGCTAGTCTGTAGTCACATACTCGTTTTTTCCAGCGCCCATACCAAAAATAAAAATAAGGATCGACGCGACAATCAGCATCAACAACGGGATAGTCCAGCTATGCGCTGCATCATGCAACAATCCAAACAATGTAGGACCTACTGCAGCAAGCAAATACCCAAATGATTGCGCCATTCCTGATAGCTCGGCTGCTTGATGCGTATTATGTGTGCGAAGGCTAAAAAACATCATAGCTAAACTGAAGGCAACTCCAGCTCCAATACCAATCATAATGACCCATAAAGGGATTAGTGTCGTACCTCCATACAGAATACCCAATATTCCAGCCATAAATAATAAAGCGGTTATGGCGACTAAAATACGCTGATTCTTCATATATCCCGCCAGAATAGGAACAATAAATGTAAAGGGAAGGACTGCAAATTGCATCAAGGAAAGCATCCATCCTGCTGAACTTGAGCTTAATCCTTGTTCTTGAAGAATCACAGGCAACCAAGCAATAACCGTATAGAAAATAAGGGATTGCAGCCCCATATATAAAGTCACTTTCCAAGCCAATCTGGAACGCCACAAGCTGACAGACTTGGTTTGCTGCTCCAAGCTTACTTTTCTAGCTGATTGGAGCTGTGTCCGCATTTGTGGAATCCAAAATAAGAGAGCAATAAAGGACAAGATTCCCCAGCAGCCAAGAGCGCCCTTCCAGCCTAACCCCATTGAAGACGAGATTGGAGTACTAAGCCCCGATGCAATGGCTCCGCACAGGTTCATCGAAACTGCATAAACCCCTGTCATAATTCCAATACGCCCGGGGAATTTTTGTTTAATAAGACTCGGCAGCAGTACGTTGCAAACAGCAATTGATAAGCCAAGCAGGATGGTACCGGCAAATAATGCTCCTACTCCAGCGAATGATCGTAACAAGATTCCGACTGTTAACATGACCAATGATGCCAGCAGCACAACTTCTATGCCGAAGCGTCGTGATAACTTAGGTGCAAAGGGTGAAAGTATTGCAAAAGCAAGTAAGGGAACAGTGGTTAAAGTACCGGTTACTGTGTTGGATATTCCCAGACTGTCACGAATGGAAGCCACCAGAGGTCCTATAGATGTTAAAGGCGCTCTGAGTGTTGCTCCAATAAAAATGATTCCAATAATAAGCAGCCATACCCCTGTCTTTGGTGCTGCTGTAATTTCAAGTTGTGTTTTGTTTCTTGTTTGCTGCTGAAAACTCATGATAATCCTCCAATATCTAAAGATAAGGCTTCTTTGAATTGATAAATATATTCATTTACAGCTTCAACGGCCTGATCCGTATTTTGTTCGATAATGGCAGCTACAAGCTTACTATGAATTTTTTGATCAGAATCCGTATGCGAAGTAATTTCCACCAGGTTATGAACAGAAGCCTGCAAGGATTCTGTCATATGCTCGTACAAATCAATCAGGACACTGTTATGAGTTGCTTGTGCTATCGCTTGGTGCAGCTTAATATCAGATTCAGCGTAGGCCTGAAGGTCCTTTGCATCTGCGGCAGCTTGACAAGCAGCGATGCACATACGCAACCTGTCCAAATCTTCTTCATTGCGCCTTATAGCTGCTAATTGTGCAGCTTCCCGCTCAAGAGCATGCCGAACCTCCAATGTTTCTAATATATTGGACTTCTGGATGCGCCGATTAAGTGCAGCCCCGAGGACGCTTGATGAACTTACGAAGGTACCGCTCCCTTGTCTTGTTTTCAGAAGTCCTGCATGAACAAGTGCTCGTATCGCTTCTCTTAATGTATTGCGACTCACATCGAACTGCTGCATCAATTCCAGTTCAGGTGGTACACGGGTTCCAACAGACCATTTTCCAGATTCAATTAAAGATTCAATTTGTAATACGACTTGCTCGACAAGCGATAAACGATTTGTTTTAGCTATATCCATTTACGCACCTCAAAATTTGTAGGATGTTTGGTTTATTGGTTAACCCAACATAACATATGAATGTGAAAATGTAAATAAAAATAAAGCTCAACAAGAAAAAGAACCTTATACCACACTGTGGTTTTAAGGTCCTTTATACTACACCTGCCGAGCTTCCAGCCTACGAGCTACAATGGATAACGAATAGTTAACAATAAAATACATAACTGCAGCGAGCAATAAGATTGGGATTACGAAATTAACGTTCTGCCCATTAATAATTTGTGCATTATGCATTAATTCTCCTAAAGATATAACGACAGCAAGCGATGTGTCCTTCAGCAGTGAGATAAATTGGCTCACCATTGGCGGGACCATACGGCGGAGCGCTTGTGGAAGCACAATAAACCAAAGCGTTTGCAGATAGGACAAACCCGATGACCGGGCGGCTTCTATCTGGCCTTTATCAATTGATTTTAATCCGCTTCGCACAATCTCCGAAATCATCGCCGCTTCAAAGATGGTCAGCGCAACAATCGCCGCATTCACAACACTTAGCTTAATTCCAACTTCGGGGAGAGCAAAAAACGTAAAGAAAATGATCAACAGCAGAGGAAGGTTGCGAATCGTTTCCACAATTATGGCAGTTAGCTGTGAGATTACGGGAATTTTCGTATACCGAATCGTCCCCAGTAAGCATCCGAGCAAGAAGCTGAGCAGGATCGCTATCCCTGCTACTTTCAATGTTATTCCCAAGCCTTGCAGCATGAACCATAAATGATCCCACGTATACGCACCTGCAAAATCCATAAGGTCTCACCTCCAAAGCAAACCTAAACCAGCTTAACTCACTCCCGCCATTCGTCGTTCCAGATAGGAAAGCCCGATGCTGAGCGGAATGGTAATAACAAGGTAGAATAGGGCTACAAAAATATAGACGCTAAACGTAACAAATGACTTGGTAGAAATAAGGTCGGCATAATACATCAAATCCAACCCTGCCACGACACTTAATATCGATGAGTTTTTAACAAGGTTCAAAAATTGGTTGCCTATCGGAGGGATAACAATTTTGATAGCCTGAGGTAATACAACATAATACATCGTTTGGTTATAGGTTAATCCTGATGCACGTGCGGCTTCGGTTTGCCCCTTCGGCACAGCCTGTATTCCCGCCCGAACCGCTTCAGCTATAAACGCGGCTGTGTAAATAGTCAACGCTAATGTGCCCGCAACAAAGCCGCTAAGCGGTAACCCAAGTACGGAAGGAGCAAGAAAAAAGAAAAACACAATCAAAATAAGTGGAATGTTGCGAATAAATTCAACAAAAACAGTACCTAGCCAATTCAAGGGCTTAATAGGAGCTATTCGCATCACTGCAACAATCGTCCCCAGAATAAAGCTTCCCACCAACGCGATAAGACTTACCTGAAGCGTATTCAAGAAGCCTTCCATGTACATATCCCAATACTTAAATAAAATATCAAATTTAAGCTTATCCATACCCTTGCGGCGCCTCCTTCCGCTAATGGAACAAGGGTGAGCAGCTTACAAGCGAAGCTTGCTCATCCCTTAGTCCGGCGTACTATTTACTCGGCTTTTCTCCAATCCATTGCTCATACAATTTGTCGTATTGACCGCTAGCCTTGATTGATTTCAAGAAATCATTAACATAAGCAGTGTAAGTTGTATCGCCTTTCTTAATGGCCATTCCATAAGGCTCATCTGTAAAGGTTCCTCCTACTACCTCATAGTTAGGATCCTGTTTAACCATACCGTACAAAATGGCATTATCCGTAGTTAATGTATCACCCTGACCCGCTTTCAGAGCGGTGAACGCTTCTTGATAATTTTCAAACTCAAGCACCGTTGCCTCCGGGGCTTTGGCACGAATATTGGTTGTTGAGGTTGAGCCTTTTACAGCCAGCACCTTAACTCCTTTTTTCACATCTGCCACTGATTTGATAGCACTTCCTTTTTTAACTAACAGAGACTGACCTGCTTTAAAATATACATCCGAGAACTCGACTTCTTTTTTACGTTCCTCTGTAATGGTCATAGTAGCTATAATCATGTCAATATCACCGTTATTAAGCATTGGAATCCGCGTTTTGGAAGTAACTTCTTTTAATTCCAGCTTCGTTTCATCGCCTAGTATTTGTTTCGCCAACGCTTTGGCTAAATCGATATCAAATCCTTCGACCTTGCCGGTACCCGGGTCCTTCAATCCGAACAGCTTGGTATCAAACTTAACGCCCGCTACCAGCTTGCCCCGTTTTTTGATCGCATCTAAAGTACTGTCCACCGCTTTTCCAGATTCCGCGCCTCCAGTTTTTGGCGCATCTGTACCTGGCGCGGGCGCGGGAGCGGCAGTGCCGCAAGCGGTTAAAGCGAGCATTATCGTAATCATAATCAGTGTGAACGTCATCCCCATCTTCTTTCTACTCATTGAACAAACCCCTCTCCTAATGATTTATTAATGCTGCAGCAAGCGGCCAAGGAATAGTTGGGCCCGTTCCTCTTTTGGATTATTGAAAAAATCATCCGGTGCCCCTTCCTCAACAATGAACCCCTGATCCATAAAGACAACGCGATCTGCAACCTCGCGGGCGAATCCCATTTCATGTGTTACTACAACCATAGTCATTCCATCATGTGCCAAGCCCTTCATAACATCGAGCACCTCACCAATCATCTCCGGATCAAGTGCAGAGGTTGGTTCGTCGAATAACATAATCTGTGGCTTCATTGCGAGCCCGCGGGCTATCGCTACCCGCTGCTGCTGTCCGCCTGAGAGCTGGGATGGAAAAGCGTCCGCTTTCTCAGGTATCCCAACCTTCTCCAAGTACTGCATGGCTATTTGTTTTGCTTCCTGCTTTGATATTTTGGATACCTGGACAGGTGCCAATGTGATATTTTCCAAGACAGACATATGCGGATACAGATTAAAATGTTGAAACACCATCCCAATGTTGCGCCGCAGCTTGTTAACATCTGTCTTCTTGTTATGCAGCTCGGCAGCATTTACTGTCAATTCTCCATCTGTGATAGTTTCCAGCCGGTTGATACAGCGAAGCAAGGTACTTTTCCCCGAGCCTGATGGTCCAACAACAACTACTACTTCCCCTTGCCGGATGGATAGATTGATCTGTTTAAGTACATGAAATTTTCCATAATGTTTATTAACGTTGCGAAATTCGATCATGAGCCGCCACCCAACCTCCCTCAGGCTATACCAAAAATATAACTTTATAAATTATCTTTTTGATATATTAATAATGTATGTTGTTATATTCGGGTTATGCTATACAACATTAACGGATATCAGGGAATGCTCGATTTCATTGTGCAGCACCTGCCTTTAAATGGTATTAACCTCATTTCATGAATTACGAATCTCGGATCGTTTAACAATTTTCCAAAGTATGAAAAGCTTACTGATCGAAGCTCTTTCGAGGAAGATACATTCGTGTCCTTAGCGGTGGCTTTTCTTGCAATCTCAGCCTTGTTCAGCTCCGCTGAAAACTTATAAGTCTGATAGTATAAGAAAAGCTTTCTGATCGAAGCCCTTTCGAGGAAGATGCATTCGTGTCTTAGCGGTGGCTTTTTTTACAATTTCAGCCTTGTTCAGCTCCGCTGAAATCTTATAAGGCTGATATAACAAAAAAAACTCACCTCAAAAGTCGCCTTTTGGGATGAGTTTTTTATTGTTGTACGAGGTTGTTACTTCACATAGTTCCCGATAAACTTGGCTACCTCTTGATCATAAGCCTCCGGATTTGTCTGTCTGGCCATGCCGTGTCCGGCTCCAGGGACGATGAACAATTTCTTATGTGTCGGGCTATTCTCGTACAGTTCATATACCATTTGGGTTGGGACAAACAAGTCGGTGTCACCATGAATGAACAGCGTTGGTGTTTTGGATTTTTTCACTTGCTCCAAGGCTGAAGCTTCGCCAAAAAAGTAACCGGCCCGAAGTTTGGTCAACAGGCTGGTCGATTGAATAAGCGGAAATGAAGGGAGGTGGTACATTCGTTTCAGCTGATAGGACAACTGATCTTTAACCGACGTATACCCGCAATCCTCCACGATCACTTTGACGTTCGGAGGCAAATCCTCGCCGCTGGTCATTGTTACAGTCGCTGCCCCCATGGATATACCATGAAGAACAATTTGCGCCTGGCTGCCCGTTTGTTCGATAACCCTATCGATCCACTTGACGTAATCCTGACGTTCCGACCATCCGAACCCGATATAGTTTCCTTCGCTTCGCCCATGACCGCGAGCATCCGGCATCAGAACATTAAAGCCAAGTGAATCTCTATACATTTTGGCCAGTTCACGCATCTGCTCGGATTTACCGGAATAACCGTGTGCGAGAATTGCCGTTTTGTTCGTTGGCTGATCGGCTACTAAATAATAGGCGTGAAGCTTGAATCCATCATTGGATACTAGGCTCCATTCCGAATAAGCTTGTTTCCTCCACCATTCTTCAATGCTTTGAAAAGGCTTCTGAGCCGTTACTTTAACCTCTAAATCTGGATTACCATTTAAAAAACTTTTGTCCGTACGAGCTATAGCTACATGATAGAAATAAAAGCTGGCTAAAGTGATAAATAAGATTATTATGAGAACAATAATGATAACCGTCACAAGTAACACCCTCTATTTACTTTTTAAAATCATTCATTTTAATCTACACGTTTACGTTTATTGTATAGTATTGCTTAAATCAAAGGATTATAAGAAAAAAGTTAATTTGAGCTTTATTTGAGTTTTATTCGGCTGAAAATGGCACATATATAAGAAAAGCTTCTGATCGAAGCCCTTTCGAGGAAGAGACATTCGTGTCTAAGCTGTAGCTTTTCTTGCAATAACAGACTTCTTCAGCTCCGCTGAAAACTTATAAAAGTCTGATATTATAAGAAAAGCTTCTGATCGAAGCCCTTTCGAGGAAGAGGCATCCGTGTCTAAGCTGTAGCTTTTCTTGCTATAACAGATTTCTTCAGCTCCGCTGAAAACTTATAAAAGTCTGATATTATAAGAAAAACTGGCAGGTAAACAGGTAAACAATCCTTACGACCCTTTAGGTACGTAACATACTCTGGTACATGGAGAGAGAAGAAAGTGTGGGATTACATCCAATGATCGTGCATGTTCTTTGAAATGTTGCCTTGCCGCGAAGGAAACACATCTTGCACCATAACCCTCAAATTTGTAGAAAGCAACGACCTTGTCCATCATGCAGCGCCACAACGAGCGATCTAAGATGCCCCACATAATTAGCTGGAAATCCTCCAGTTAATTCCAGTAGAATAGGGATTTATTTGCAATTAACAGGAAAACGTCCACTAGCGTTGCATCGAAGCTAACACACAAATATTAATTCTATAATTTACTATTTATGTAATTATATATTATATTTTCATGGACAAAACATAAAAAAATCTCC
>NZ_JBHTGY010000030.1:0-112655 GCF_042676305.1 Paenibacillus sp. GCM10027630
TCGAAGCACCAAATAACCCTCTCTCCACCAAACTTGCGGGGTCCAGGGGAGCCAGCGCCCTGGGGCCCCCCTTTGGAGAAAGGGGGGGTGGGGGGGATTGATAACCTCAAGCGTGGAGGGGCTACCTTCGCGTCAGCCAAAGGATCCCCGACCGACGCGTTCCATCCACCAACGTTCCCATCGAAGCACCAAATAACCTCTCTCCACCAACCTTGCGGGGTCCAGGGGCGCCAGCACCCTGGGGCCCCCCTTTGGAGAAAGGGGGGGGGTGGGGGGAATGATAACTTCGGGGGTTTGGGGGGTTCGAACCACCTAGGACGGAAATGTACTCTCCACTTGACTCAGCAGATCCTGAGCTTTATCTACCCATTGCGCCTCAACAGGTGCATCCTTGTCAATCGGCTCCTGAAACTGATCGATCAAAGCTCCGGTAAAATTAACCTNAGGTGCATCCTTGTCAATCGGCTCCTGAAACTGATCGATCAAAGCTCCGGTAAAATTAACCTTGGCTTCCTTATCCAAGCCTTCGTTATATACGTGTTTCAATACAAATGGAGTTCCCAAGTGAATAATCGCATCCGTTGAGTCGGCATCTCCATCCAATGCTCCGTGTGTCACCTCAAAAGGAATACGCAGCCACACTTTGTTCGCTTCATCTAAGCTACGGTCAAAATAGCCGTGTTCATAATCCCAATTGCCACCTAACGAAAAATCAAATTCATGCAAATAATTGCGAACTTCATCAAATGCTTCCTCGCGGTCAACTAATTCAAATTTCAAAGGGATCATTTGTAAATCCTCCAGTTAATTTTATTAATAGAATGATCGTAAAATGCAAAAATTATGCTGTAAAAGGATAACTGAACATTATTAGCTACATGTCATTATATCTTACGTAATTCGTTGACATAACTACCATCAAAAACGTATAATAATGGGCGGAGTAAGCGCATAATTTGCGTATAACAAGGAGATGAGCTCTATGGATATTTCCACGTTGGCTAGTGGATTAGACACCATCTGGGTGGTTCTTACCGCAGCGATGATTTTGTTGATGGAAGGCGGATTCGCCTTGCTGGAGGCCGGTTTTGTAAGACAGAAAAATGCAGTCAGCATCATTATGAAAGTATTTGTCGATATTACATTCGGGGCACTTGTCTTTTATTTTATTGGTTTCGCTTTCATGTATGGAAAGGATTTCAACGGATTAATTGGAACAAGCGGCTTTATGATGGGAGGAGACCTCACACACATCAAGCTTACGATCACTAATGACACCTATTGGTTATTTCAATGCGCTTTTGTTATCGCCGTTATTTCCATTGTATCCGGTGCAGTGGCAGAGCGAATTAACTTCCACGCTTATATTCTTTATACAATAGCTATGACAGGACTTATTTATCCTATCGCCGGCCATTGGGTTTGGAGCGTGGGAGGCTGGCTTGGCAGCCTTGGCATGATCGATTTTGCCGGCTCCGCTGTTATTCATGCTCTAGGCGGCGCTTCTGCTTTAGCAGCTGCAATGTTCATCGGGCCGCGCATCGGGAAATTTTCGGAAAACGGTACTCCTAATATCGTGCCACCATCCAATCTTCCACTGGCTTCAGTCGGCGCTTTTATTCTCTGGTTCGGTTGGTTCGGCTTTAACTCCGGCAGCACACTAAGTGCAACTAACGGCTCTATAGGCCATATAGCCGTTACGACCATGCTGGCCGCTGCATCAGGTGGCGCCACTTGTATTTTGTTCACAATGTTCCGCTACCGGAAAGCTGATCCGCCTATGGTCATCAACGGCTCTCTGGCTGGTTTGGTTGGAATCACAGCTGGTTGTGCTTTCGTTAGTGACGTTGTTGCCATTGTGATTGGAGCCGTCTGCGGTATTGCAATGGTATTTGCTACAGAGTTTTTGGAATCCAAACGTATTGACGATCCAGTTGGTGCTTTTGCTGTGCACGGAGTAAGCGGGAGCATCGGAGCTTTGGCTCTAGGCTTATTCGCAAAACCGGAACTCACAGAAGGTATTGGCCAAGGCTACAGCGGGCTTTTCTATGGAGGCGGCTGGAATCTCCTCGGAGTACAGGCCCTAGGCCTCATCATTGTCCTCGTATGGGGCTTTGGAATGACCTGGATCGCTTTTAAGCTGATTAATCTTTTCGTTCCTGCACGTGTAAGCCGCGATGAAGAATTGGTCGGCCTTGATGTTGGAACTCATGGAGTACCGGCATACAGTCAAGACAACGATTTCATTGAGTTAACCAAATTAAAGAACAGCTAACCCACATATCACTTAACAAAAAAAGTGTGTCCCCACTGGTCTGCGATGACCTGGGGAACACACTTTTTTTCCATACAAATACATTCATTAAGATTAATCAACCCGACTTATTCAGCACTTTACCATTTCTAAAGGTAACATTCATGTTCTGACCATCTTTTGTTTTGTACTGATAAGTTTGGAAAACATTCATGCCACTATCGTCTTTACTTTCTGACGTTAGCTTTCCTATTTGCCCCATTTTTTTCGAAACTTCATCATAAGTCATTCCGAAATCAACAGAATCTAACTGTTCCTTGGTTGCGATAGGCTGCTCTTTCGCTCCCTTTGGCGCTTCTACCGGAGCAGGATCTGTTTTACCTGAATCAGGCTTGGAAGCATCGGCGTTGTTTGCTGGTGGAGTCACTGGCGTATTGTTCCCGCTAGGTGCTGTAGCTGGTGGTTGAATACCGCTTGGAGAACTAACAGGCGGTTCTGTATTTTGAGCCGGTTTATTTTCTTGCTTAGTACATGCTGTCCCCACTAACATTAAAGCCAGGAGTCCAATGTATAGTTTATTCATTTTCATATTCAAATCTCCTCCATCCATATTATCGTACAAGAGAAAATTTGCCAGCTCCACACTTGCATGCCGTAGTCACATTATATCGAATCTTGTCTTATAAATCAAAAGCACCTCCTCTATGATGGCAACAGAGCCTTAAATTGAAAACTCATAGCATACAAAACATACGCAAAAAACCGGACTCCCCAAGGAATCCGGCCATTACGTTAACTAAAATCTAAACTAGTTCCTTCTCCAAATCATCACTGATTGTTACCAGATCAGCAGGATCACTATTGTTCAAAATTAACCTGGCATTCTCCAGCTCCGCACGCAGCTGCCGAATCTGCTGCAACGGCTTCTTAACATAGTGGATATATTCAACTGCTAGATGATGATCCGGTTTTTTCCCCGTAAACATCCGGCGTAAAGGTGACATCGATTGGTAGCTTCTTTCTTCCATTTGACGCTTTTTCTCGTAACGCTCAATAACCTGTTCAATCTCCGCAATTTGCTCTTCTTTACGAGCCATATACTTTTCCAAAAACGGATACACTTCGGCTGCTTTTCGTTTATTCACTGGAATCGTACTCCCTGTTAACAGAGCATTCAGCATGGAATATCACCTGTCTTTTCATGTTAACTATCATCACAATAATAATATTTTACACTAAAGCAGCCGCTTTGAAAACATTTATTTTAAATAAAAATGCCAGAGCTGCACATTTATATGCAACCCTGGCACTTTTACTTACACCACTTAATCAATGACTATTGTTTTGAACTCTCATTCGTGCTTTGACTTGGATTATTTTGCGCAGCACGCTTTACGTTATTAGCCAAAACCTCTTCAGAAAACTCTGTATCATTTTGTTGTTGCTGTTGGTTGTTATTGTTGTTGTTGTTGAATTTATTGTTGTTTTTGTTTTTTGCCATGGTTTATCACCTCCCCTTACACAACTATAGTATGGGACGAACAACCATGTTTTATGTTGGAAATTTAAAACAATATTTCGTTTTGCAGCTGATTCCACATGACCTCGGTAATTTTCCCTCCGCCTTGTTTAACGATAAAGACATTCAAGGTTTTTTTGCCCCATTCCTTGTAGACCTGGTCTTTCGTCTCGAAGTAAAGGTCAATCCGATTTCCTTTAATGGCTCCGCCTGTATCAGCAACAACACCATAACCGTAGCCAGGAATCCACAATACGGTTCCTATCGGAAATACCGAAGGGTCGGCCGCTATCGTGGACAGAGAGTTTTTATTACGTTTTACCTTCATACCCGAATAGGTGACCCCGTACTCAGGATGCCCAGGATTTTTCCCTGTCGATTCCTTGCCAGCATAATACCCAGTAGCCACCACTTCCACAGCTTTTAACCGGGACAAGTCATGGTTTAAATTAGGTATGACGTTATATTTATTCGATTTTTGTTTATTCTCTGCTTGGAGGTTATAGCTTACAGTGGACACAGCCCTCGTCTCATTGCTTTTAGGATCCTGATCTTGTATTTTACTGACTGGGTCACGAGCTTGCTCCTGCTCCCGGTTAAGCACCGGATACATTTGCGAGGCCTCACTAACCTGATCCCGTTGCTCCTGCACGAACAGAAGAAACAACACCAGCAAAACAGCAAACAAAAAGATCCACCTTGCATGATTTACGGCTTTAGGTAACATAGCTTCTTTAAACCACCCCTTATTTATAAGAGGCTGTCCATTAATTGAAGGAATTATACGTAAAATCCATTTAGAGTACCGCTGACACTAACCTCTAAGAATTTGAATGCTCCATATTGAATACCTGATAAACAGTCGTTACTTACAAAAAACGGGGTTGTGCAAAAATAGCCTGAGCTTTTAGAGGCAGCACTTTTGGGGATATTATTTACGTGAATGGAGGGAACGAATGTTTGAATATTGCGTTTTATCCTAGAGGAGATTGGGATTTTGGGCGATTGCCGAAGGAAAGGAAATAGATGGAAATCCTCACGTTAATCCAGCCTGGATATCGTTTGAAATCAATATAACTGGAAAAACTAACGCTAATATAGCCGATATTGGTGATATCATTAAAAATCAGTAAAATTAGCATGAGAAATTCCAGCTATAGGGTTCGGAACGCAATTTTTCGGTGCAATTAACCTGACATTTTCCTGTTATTTGCGTGGGATTCACCTGGATGCGATGCAATGACGTAACTGAACTCCGAACTCCGAACTCTAAACTCCGATACCCGAGATTAGGCATTCGCGCGCGAAGTAGCCTCATCTCTGCATTTAGCTGAGAAGACCGAGTAAGGGCCGCCTCAAAGGGTACTCCCTAGTCCTAGTAATTGAATCCCATGAAATGTGCAAAAAAACCCTTCAAATCCACTATCAAAGTTGGAATTGAGGGTTCTTTTTGCAACCATATTTTCAAGATAAAATGATGGATAGGCTATCCCAATATGCCTTCTTTTGAGACAGCCCTGTATCATCCATTAGTCGATTTGCTTTGTTCTAATTGCCGTTTCAATTAGACTTACAACACTATCCAAGCTCTGAACGCCCAGATCGCCTTCTCCACGCTTACGTACGGATACACTTGAGCTATTCATTTCATTTTCCCCTACAACAAGCATATAAGGAATTTTCTCCAGCTGAGCTTCACGTATTTTATAGCCCAGCTTCTCGTTGCGAAGATCGGATTCCACGCGTACGCCAGCCAGCTGAAGCTTCTCAGCTACCTCTTTAGCATAGCTCTCGAACGCAGTTGAAACCGGGATCATCTTCGCTTGTACCGGGCATAACCATGTTGGTAAAGCTCCAGCGAAATTTTCCAGAAGGAATGCTGTCATACGTTCCATTGTTGAGATGACGCCGCGATGAATAACAACAGGACGATGCTTCTGCCCATCATCTCCAACGTATTCAAGCTCAAAACGCTCAGGCAGCAAGAAATCCAATTGGGCCGTACCCAAAGTCTCTTCCTTCTTCAGTGCAGTTTTGATCTGAACATCAAGCTTCGGTCCGTAGAAGGCAGCTTCACCCTCTGCTTCATAGAACGGTAATCCCAATTCCTCAACTACCTCGCGCAGCATGCGTTGTGACATTTCCCACATCTCATCATTCGGGAAATATTTCTCAGTATCCTTAGGATCCCGGTAGGATAAGCGGAAGCGGTATTCCTTAATACCGAAATCTTCATAAACATGGCGAATCAAATTAACGACTCGTGCAAACTCTTCCTTGATTTGATCAGGACGGCAGAAGATATGCGCATCATTCAATGTCATAGCTCTTACCCGATGAAGCCCAGTCAATGCTCCTGACATTTCATAACGGTGCATGGTCCCAAGCTCCGCAATACGTACCGGAAGATCTCTATAGCTGCGCATATCGCTTTTATATACCATCATATGATGAGGACAGTTCATTGGACGAAGGACAAGCTCTTCATTGTCCATAATCATTTTCGGGAACATATCCTCCTGATAGTGCTCCCAGTGGCCGGATGTTTTGTATAATTCAACATTAGCGAGCACTGGTGTATACACATGCTGGTAACCAAGACGCTCTTCCAAATCAACGATATAACGTTCCATGGTTCGGCGTACTTTGGCACCATGAGGCAGCCACAACGGCAAGCCTTGGCCAACTTCACGGGAGAAGGTGAACATCTGCAATTCTTTGCCTAGCTTACGGTGGTCACGTTTCTTAGCTTCCTCCAATAAATGTAGATGCTCATCCAGGTCCGCTTTTTTCGGGAAAGCTGTTCCATAAATACGCTGAAGCATTTTATTTTTCGAATCACCACGCCAGTAGGCTCCTGCTACACTTAGAAGCTTGAACGCTTTAATACGTCCAGTTGAAGGCAAATGTGGTCCGCGGCAAAGGTCAAAAAACTCCCCTTGATCATAAATAGTCAATTCAGCGTCTTCCGGCAAATCACGGATTAATTCAAGCTTCAATGGATCCTCAAGCTCGGAAAAAATACGATTGGCTTCTTCACGGCTGACCACACGTCTGCGGATTGGCAGGTTTTCCTGAGCAACCTTCTCCATCTCCTTCTCAATCTTAACCAGATCATCCGGTGTTAGCGGTGTTTCCAGATCAATATCGTAATAGAAGCCATCTTCGATTACAGGACCGATTCCGAGCTTAACTGCCTTCTCACCGTAGATGCGTTTAATCGCCTGAGCCATAAGATGAGCTGTACTGTGCCGATATACCTCCAACCCGTCCTCACTGTCCAATGTGACAATAGATACCGCAGCATCCTGCTCCAAAGCTGTGTTCAGATCCACCGCTTTTCCGTTAAGTTTACCAATCACTGCATTCTTCTTAAGCCCTGAGCTGATTGAACCAGCAATATCTTCGATTGTAGTTCCTTGCTCATACTCCCTAACTGCTCCATCCGGAAATGTTACCTTTACTGCCATTTCATTTCAGCCTCCATTCTTTTTTTGCAAACAAAAAAAGCGCATCATCCCAGAAAGGGACGAGTGCGCTTGGTCTCGTGGTTCCACCCTAATTCGATTCGCAATCTTTCCTGATGTATGCAGGCCGATCAACAAATCCTCAATAAGCATCTGATAACGGAAATGAACCGGAGAATTATACTAGTCAGGCGACAATGCCAGCGTTCCAACTCTCAACTACAAAGGGGTAAAGGAATGTCGTTTAAACTGAAGGAGCTTCCAGCCAAGTCTCCTCTCTCTGCGCAGTACTTCATCCTTATTGTCTTTGATTTCAGTCTTATCCTTTATTATAATCAGATGCAGCCGAACGGTCAAGATTTTGGCATAACCTGCAATATTCACATATTTCAACACGGTTTTCAAAAATTTGCTTAATGGTTTGGATTATTTGTACATCCGGGTCTCTTGTGTGAATATAAATAAGCTGTGGGGATACGGATATCAAAGTACTTACAATGACATCCTCGAAATTAATGTCTTTTTCAAGCATTTCGATGGTCAATGTTGTATCGCCGGATGTATCGATTTTCTCCATTTCTTCGTTAAATAGTAAAAACTCATTGCCGCCTTTATGTATTAAATGGGCAAGTGGAATTTTGGCCTCCTGGATGTAAACAAAATATTGAAGCAGTGAAATAAACTCCCGGTATTGTTGATCCATCAAAAACTCATCAATGGCATATTCGGCGATTTCCCGAAGCTCTTCAGTGTACTCATCTAATCTAAATCTCATGAAACCATCGATGTTTAAGACTGTATTTTCCTGTAAAAAGCTTTGAATGCCCTGGCGTATTTTCTCCTTACGGCGCAGTACCATCTCACGCTGCTCCCAGAATTCATTCGTCTTTTCGACCATAAGCATTTGTCTATAGTAGCCTAGAATGGAATTAATATCAGTTTCTTGTTTGTAATCAAATTCTTTTAAAATCAGAGCCCTCAGCAATTCCTCTTCCTTATCGCTTATTACCCAATCAGCAATTTTCTCAGAAACCTTCTGAATTAGCGCGTCCATACGTTTGTCCAATTGAAATCGAGGCATAACCCCATTAACTTCAATTATGGAACAGGTTTTATCATGCTGCAGTTCAATTACCGCATTGTGTTTATAAGAATCCCATACCGCAGCTGCAACCGATTCATGAAGTCGTTGAACCGATTCTTCCGGTACTTTCATTAAAGTCAAAGCAAACAGCTTCATACCATTCACTCCCTTCTTACCTAGTAGCTCCTACTTAAAGTATATG
The DNA here is from genome assembly GCF_042676305.1 of Paenibacillus sp. GCM10027630. Lineage (NCBI taxonomy): Bacteria > Bacillati > Bacillota > Bacilli > Caryophanales > Paenibacillaceae > Paenibacillus > Paenibacillus sp. GCM10027630. Next base: position 8,527 of record NZ_JBHTGY010000030.1, read on the forward strand.
GTCACTTGAAGGCATATATACAAACAACAATTTCCCATGGTATAGTTAAGTAATTAGAAAGCCGCAATAATGGAGTGACAACTGAATGGGGTTTGACTTTATACAATTGGTTAACTTGCCTCTATGGAACCGTAAGATTATAAACGGTTATTGGATTATTATAGGCCTTGCTGTCTTGCTCTCCATCTTTAACAATGTGATCAGTTACTTTACCAAACAATATGATTCGGTTCCTATAATCACGCTTGGTGTCGTGTGGGTTCTTGGGGTGGCGGCTTTGGAAGCTGCCAATTATTGGATTAAGAAAGGGCTCGATTATATTATTATTACGGGCGCTTTCATCATTCCGGTCAGTTTGATTTATTCGTTTCCTGAAGACAGCGTTTTATTAACAACACTATACCTTCCAATTCTAATCTCCGTGTTGTATTTTCAGCTCCGTAAGGTTATTTTCTCGGCTATCCTAAGTTTAATAAGCTTTTATGCTCTTTACTTATTGTGCTTAAGTGAAACTGCTTTGTATTCAACAAATGACCTCATAATCATGACCTGTGTTCTTCTCTGTGGCGCCATTGTTGCAATAAGTGTCATGAGCCGCGGGTCCGAGCTTTTGAAGCATTTGCAAACTTCACTCGCATCCAGCCAAGATCTACTTGTAAAAAATGTAATAATGGACAAGCAGATAAAAACCGATGCGCTAACCGGATTATATAACCATATGTCCTTCCATGAGTATTTGGATAAGTTGATTGAGCAAGGGGAAAAGTATAATCTTTCCTTCCAGCTTGCCGTTCTGGATATCGACCACTTCAAGAAAGTGAATGATACTTTCGGTCACCGGGCAGGAGATATTGTACTGAAGAAGGTCGCCCAGTCGATAACGTCTATGGTATCACCCAACGATTTTACAGCCCGTTATGGCGGCGAGGAATTCGCAGTTATTTTCACAGATATTGAATTAAACGAGTCATTACTTAATCTTGAAAATATTCGCACTTACATTTCTGAGCAGCACCATGAGGAACTGAAAGGCAATGCGGTAACCATAAGCATCGGTGTTCAGGATTATGTAAAGGGCTGTACGAAGGAGGCTCTTTTCACAGGAGCCGATCAGGCCTTGTATGAGGCAAAAAGAAATGGCCGTAACCGCACGGTAGTCCATGATCCACAAAAAGAAACAACGAACCCGAATTAATCGGGTTCGTTGTTTTTTATTAGCTATTAATTTTGCATCATAAAGTCGTTTTCAATCTTTTCGTTAACATCGTCAAACACACGTAGAATGTCATACTTCGTATTGCGCTGCGCAGGGATTTTGCCAGCATCACGAATAATGTCCAAGGTGGATGAAATGTTGACCTTATGCGTGGTGCCTGCAGCCGAAACAACATTCTCCTCAATCATGGTAGAACCAAAATCATTGCAACCATAATGAAGGGATTGCTTCCCTACCTCCGGTCCCATTGTTACCCAGGAAGATTGGAAATTAGGGATATTGTCCAGCATGATCCGACTGATCGCAACATTCTTCAAATAATCCTGTGGTCCTAGCTTTTCAGCCTTCAAATTCGTATTGTCGGGCTGAAACAACCAAGAAATGAATGCCAGAAATCCTGGCGTCTTATGTTTATTCGCAATACATTCGTCTTGAGCGTCACGGATGCGAAGCAAGTGAAGGGCCCGCTCCTCCATCGACTCACCAAAGCCAATTACCATTGTGCCTGTAGTATGCATGCCGATTTTATGAGCTGTCTGCATGACATCCATCCAATCACGCCAGGACCCTTTCAGACGGCTGATCTTTCTCCGGGTACGGTCATCCAATATTTCAGCGCCACCGCCAGGCAATGAATCTAATCCAGCCTCATGCAGCTCACGCATAACCTCTTCCAGCGTAAGCCCATCCGATACATCCTTCATCTTCAAAATTTCTGCCGGTGAGAAGGAATGCATTTGAATGGAAAACCGCTTCTTAATTTCGCGAAGCAGATTTGTATAATAAGTAAACGGAAGGTTTGGATTAGTCCCACCTTGCATCAATATTTCTGTACCGCCCACATCCAACGTTTCTTGAATTTTGTTGAAGATGGTCTCGTCGGACAGAACATAACCTTCCTTGGAGCCGGGAGCACGGTAAAAGGCACAAAACTTACAATACACATCGCAAATATTAGTGTAATTGACATTACGTCCAATGACGAATGTAGTAATCGGCTCCGGATGATGTTTGAGCATAATCCGATTGGCTACATGTCCCATTTTCTCAATCTGGTCAGATCCATATAATTCGATGCAGTCTTCAAGACTGATACGGTTTCCTGCTAAAGCATTATCAAGGATGCGGTCAACGGAACTCATCCTGCTCACTCCTTTTATTCTGGCTATATGTTTTGTATACGAAGAAAATCATCTAAACTATCGTACCATAAACGAAGGGCTTAGTCATTAAAAGAAAATCCCGTTTAAAATTTAACAAACAAGAGATTACCCTGAGCAAAATGCTCTTCGGCAATCTCTTGGGTTAGTTCATAGCTCTAGGCGCTGTATACTTGGCGGTTCCCTCTAATCTTCTCTTTCACCAACCGGAACTGTTGAGTTCGGTCTTGATTCGCTATGAAAGGCTCCGGTCTTGCAAAATAAAAGCCTTGCCCCATCTGTACCTGCATTTCATACAGGACATCGGCTTCTTCTTGCCTCTCAACACCCTCAGCAATAACTTGACAATTAATATTTTCCGCAAAATGAAGCATGGCACGAAGCAGTGACTGCTTCACTTCAAATTTGTCGATATTTTGAATAAGCGATCTATCGATTTTGATGATGTCCGGAACGAGCTCCGAGATCGTTTGCAGACTGGAGTATCCTGCGCCGGCGTCATCAACAGCAAAACGAAAGCCATGGGAACGGTATTTGGTTAGTAAATGACCCATATAATCAAAATTTCGAATGGCATGGCGTTCTGTAATCTCCAAAACAATTTGCGAAGGTGAAACTTCTGGATGCTGAGACATGACGTCTAGCAGTTCATTTAAAAAAAGCGGATGACACAAGGTTACAGGTGTGATGTTAATAAATACTTGCTCACGGATCTGTCTGACGGCAATTTCATTAAATGCTTTCTTGATAACTAAAAACTCCATTTTTGATAATAGATCAGCCTGATAAGCAAAATCAAACAATTCAATGGGGGAGTGAAAAGGAGTATTATGCGGGCCTCGGGTCAAAATCTCCCAACCGAAGATTTCACCGGTATTTAAGTTCATAATCGGCTGCGTCAGCACGGAAATATTCTCCGTTTGTATAATATCAACCAAATGCTGCCTTGATTTAGTAAAATGGGGCGGCAATTTCTTGGTTGCGATCGAATGGGCATAATGGTAGGCACTATGTATGGCCGCTTCCGTATTTTCAATATCCTGATTTATCATGTAGCAGCCGACCTGAAATGTATATGAAGCTTCCTCATGAAAACGGGCTGGCAAGCGCAGTCTCCGCTCTAACTCATTCCGTAATAGAATGGATTTTCGATGCATCTCGTCATAAGTGAAGCCTTGATGCTCCTTGATGAAAATACAGAAATCTTCACCGCCAAATTGCTTAATTCCAAGAATATCTTGCTTCTTAAAAAATGTTGGTATCACTTCGCGCATCGTTATGCGTATGTGCTGCTGCAAATTCTGAATAAATGAGTGGGGATAAGTGGCAAAAAGATGATGGAAATCTTCCATATAAAACAAAAGCAAACCGCAATTACCGCCTTGACGCCGATATTGCTGAAGGATCGAGACTATAGGATCGCGTAGTGAAAAATCAGGGGGGAAATACTTCAATGACTTGTTGGAAAAAGGTAAATAACAAATCATTTTTAATTTTTCTTTCCAGTTAGAATAAGAAAGTACGGTCATTGTATCCCCCATTTTGCCGCCAACAATTGTTGGAAATTTGAAATTAATCATATCATGAGTTAACCGTTGGTGAATAGTATAATAACATAAAGATAGCGCTTTCAAATTAAAAATGATGCCGAAGAACTAAACAATTGCTCAAAATATATAGAAAACAGCCGAAGAATGTCAACTAACAATCCTTCGGCTGAAAATTTGACATTATTCGGCAAATGTTAATGCTTGCTCCAGATCAGCAATCAAGTCTTCGATGCTTTCCAGCCCTACTGAATATCGGATTAGACCGTCCGTAATCCCTCGCTCCAATCGAACCTCCCGTGGCATTGCCGCATGAGACATCATGGCTGGGTAGGACAATATACTTTCCACAGCCCCCAGGCTGACAGCAACCAATGGAATCTCCACCTTGCCCAGCACCTTCTTGGCACGTTCTCCTGAGCCAACATCGAAGGATACGACAGCTCCGTAACCAAGCGATTGTTTCTCGTGGATGGCACGGCCAGGATGACCCGGTAAGCCAGGATAATATACAGCTTCTACTTCAGGATGCTCTGAAAGCCACTCAGCCAAGCGTTGTGCACTTTTCTCATGAGCATCCATGCGTGTTTTCAAGGTTTTCATCCCACGCATAAGCAGCCAGGAATCAGATACACCTAGAATGGTTCCAAGCCCATTCTGCAGCTGTTTCATACGGATACCCAAGCTTTCGTTGGCAACAACAGCAAGACCAGCAGTGACATCACTGTGACCGCCCAAAAACTTGGTGGCACTGTGCAATACAATATCAACTCCGTGCTCTATGGGACGTTGATGGTATGGAGTCATGAATGTGTTGTCAAGCATCGTCAACAGGTCGTGCTGCTTAGCCCATGCTGTGATTTCCCCGATATCCGTAATCTTCAGTGTAGGATTCGATGGAGTTTCCATGAACACAGCCTTGGTATTCGGCTGGAGCGCCGCTTTTACCTTATCCAGATCGGTCATATCGACAAAGGTTGTCTCGACATTCATCCTCGTCATGATCGTGCTCAGCAGCCGATAGGTGCCCCCATACACATCTTCAGTGCATATGACGTGATCGCCTGCGGATAGCAGCATCGCAGCAGCCGAAATAGCTGCCATACCTGATGCAAAAGCAAAACCGCGCGTTCCGCCCTCCAGCACCGCAATGTAATCCTCTAGAGCTTGACGGGTCGGATTTCCTGAGCGCGTGTAATCAAATTCTTGCTGCTCATCCAAAGCTTCTTGATGGAAAGTTGAAGCCTGATAAATTGGAGTACTGGAAGCTCCTGTTGTTGAATCGATGGCTCTATTAAAATGAATGAGCTTCGTTGCGAATTGACGTTCAGCTTGTCCTTCGGTACGATTGCGCGCCATCGACTAAACCCCCTCGACTTCCGCCTGTGCAAGATCAATCGCTCTAGACAGATCAGCAATCAGGTCATCCACGTGCTCAATGCCGACTGAATAACGAAGCAACCGGTCATCCACACCAAGTTGTCGACGTATTTCTTCGGGAATGTCCGCATGAGTCTGGACCGCAGGGTAGGTCATAAGCGATTCTACTCCCCCAAGACTTTCCGCGAAAGCAATTAATTTAATATGACGCAAAATCGGCTCAATGAATCGGGCATCCTTAAGCTTAAAGGAGAAAATACCCGTATTGCCTGAAGATTGCTTCTGCTGAATTTCATAGCCTGGGTGAGTTTCCAAAGCCGGATAATATACGCTCTCCACCTGCGGATGCTGCAGAAGGAAGTGGGCCATTTGGGTAGCATTATACTGATGGCGTTCCATACGAATCGCCAACGTCTTCATGCCTCTCATCAACAGCCAGCTGTCCTGAGGGCCTAGTACGGCACCCATGGAATTATGTAAAAATGCCATTTGCTCAGAAAGTTCCTTGCCCTTGGTTACAATCAGACCGGCAAGCACATCATTGTGTCCGCCCAAATACTTCGTCGCACTGTGAATTACGATGTCGGCTCCGAGCTCAATCGGACGTTGGAAGAAAGGCGTTAACAACGTATTATCGACGATCGATAATATGCCTTTCTTCTGGGCCCATCCGCATACAAGCTCAAGGTCAGTAATCATCATCAACGGGTTCGTCGGTGTTTCGATCAGTATCGCTTTGGTATTCGCAGTATAATGCGATTCCAATGCGTCCAGATCATTCGTGTCCACATAAGTTGCCGTTACACCAAAGCGGGACATAATTTTCTCCAGCAAACGATAAGTGCCTCCGTATAGATCAAGCGAGACAATCAGGTGATCTCCCTGGCTAAACAAGGCAAAGATCGTTTGCAGAGCAGCCATGCCTGAGCTGCAGGCAAAACCCGCGTCGCCGGATTCCAGCTGTGCGATAGCTTCCTCCAGCACCTTGCGCGTCGGGCTTTTCGTGCGGGCATAATCAAAGCCGGTGCTTTGACCCAGCTGCGGGTGGCGGAAAGCCGTTGCCTGGTAGATTGGGAAGCTCACCGCACCCGTAACCGGCTCCTCAATGGAACCGATTTGAGCCAATCGGCTCTCGATTTTCAAATCCTTATTTTGTTCGTTCATATAGAAAAGTCCTCCTTGTGTAAGTCATACGGGGTTTCTTGGTACACGTAGTAGTTCAACCAATTGGAAAACAGCAGATTCGCATGGGCTCTCCATGAAACAAGAGGCGGCTTGGACGGGTCGTCATTAGGATAGTAGTTTTTAGGTACCTTTACGTCCATTCCTTTATTCACGTCACGGTCATATTCAGCTTTCAATGTACAAGCATCGTATTCAGAATGGCCGGTTACAAATATATGCTTGCCATCTTTAGTTCCTACGATATACACACCGGCTTCAGGTGACTCCGATAAAATTTCAAGATGAGCCACCTTATCGATATCCTCTTTGCGAACCTCGGTATGACGGGATTGCGGTACCAGAAACATCTCGTCGAAGCCGCGCAGTAATTTAACATTTTGCTTGGTCGTCACATGCGGGAATACGCCGAACATTTTCTCATCCAAACCGTATTTCGGTATTCCAAAATGATAATAAAGTCCTGCCTGCGCTGCCCAACATATATGCAAAGTTGAAGTGACGTTGCTGCGGCTCCATTTCAAAATTTGCTTCAGTTCTTCCCAGTAGGTTACATCTTCAAATTCCAGCTGCTCAACCGGCGCTCCAGTGATGATAAGACCGTCGAACTTCTCATGCCGGACATCCTCAAAGGTTTTATAAAATTGCTCCAAATGCTCAGCAGAAGTATTCTTCGAAGTATGCGTTCCCGGATGCAGCAGCACAAACTCCAACTGCAGCGGTGTATTGCCGATTAATCGTAAAATCTGAGTTTCTGTTGTTTCCTTGGTAGGCATCAAATTCAATATGGCAATCCTCAAGGGGCGGATATCCTGGTGATAAGCAACCGTTTCATCCATCACGAAAATATTCTCATTCAATAGGATGTCCTTAGCTGGCAAGTGGTCGGGGATTTTAATAGGCATGGGTAAATCACTCCTTTAAGTGGTTTCGCAGAAAGCTTGCTTCTTAAGCATTATCTCCGTTGTATATCATCGAAATCCCGCAAAAAGGCACAAAAAAGGCCTTTTTCGCGCAAACGAGAAAGGCCTTGTTATATACTTAACAATGTCCTCTCTCATCTCTCAGAAGCTTGAAGCTTCCGCAAGAATTAGCACCGTGCATTCTTCTATCTACACGCTGTTAGCGTATTGACAAAAGTTTGTCGGTTGCCGGGTGTCATAGGGCTAGTCCCTCCACCTGCTCTTGATAAGAGTTTAAATCTAAAGTTTATTAAGTTGTCACCTAAATCATTCAGCTTGGCTGAATTATAAGATTCAGATGTTATAAGAAAAGCTTCCATTCGATGCTTATTCGATGAAGATACATTCGTGTATAAGCGGTAGCTTTTCTTGAACCATCTAAATCATTCAGCTTGGCTGAATTATAAGATTCAGATGTTATAGCAATACTTTATACGAAAACTTCTTTAACGTCAAGCGGTCAAAAAATGTTGAAAAGTTGAACCGATCCGCTCATTCTGAGGACCCTCTCCCCGCTTTTTTGCATACAGTATCATACATACAAAAAACATATGGAATCCATTCATTTCACCTTGATGTGTGGAAAATGAAGGGTTATACTAGACAAGTATTAGACAACACTAGCAAAGGGGTGCAGCAATCGAATGGACGGAGACCCGAGGAGTAGTATCTGCGTTCAAGTACAACCAAATATTTCGTTTGGAATGCAGCCGGCTTACGCCGCCGATTTGCTTGCGCCGAACAGACCTTAGCCGCTTTATCCTAATTTTACGGTTGATCTCATCCAATTTTACCTAAGGAGCTGTCTCGCACAAATCGACGACGTTTCTTCTGTGCTGTATTCCTCACGGTTACAGTGCAACCATGACTTCAGACACTATGAAGTTTGGTTGTCACTTATCTATGTGAAGGGGTGGGGCAGATGAAAACACGTTTGGTGCAGGACGGTATTTTTACGTTGGTTGAAGATGTAACACATGCAATGGAAGCGCCGGAGCACGGCTTTTACTGGATTGATGCGGATACTGAGGATTTGGAGATTCTCCAGCCTTTATTCCATCTCCATGAATTGGCTGTAGAGGACTGCTTGACTGAAGAAGAACAGCGTCCCAAAATCGAACTTTATGACTCTAATTATTTCATAGTGATTAATAGCATTCGTTTTGATGACGAGGAAATCTTTCTGCGGGCGTTGAACATTTTTCTTGGCAAGCATTATATTATTACGGTTACACGCCAAAAAATTAATGAACTGCGCGCATTAAAACCCATTTTGTGGGAGGAAGAGGTTGCTGCGCCGGACCGTTTTCTTTATCACTTGATGGATCTTGTAGTCGATAATTATACCAGCGTTGGCGATCGGATCGAGGTTAAGATCGAGAAGCTGGAAGAAGATATATTAATGCACACCAAGAAATCTCACTTGAACGAAATCATCGGTTTGCGAAGTGAAATTTTATGGTTGAAAAAGGTTCTCGTTCCACAAAAAGAAGTAATCTCCACTTTAAACAAAAAGGAACTTAGATTGATCAGCGAGCCGCTCAAAAAATATTTTGGAGACATTTACGAAAATGCCGTCAAAATCTCAGAAACATTCGATACATTCCGCGATTTGATGGCCAACTTACGTGAGGCCTACCAATCCAGCCTGGCCAACCGGGCGAATGAAATCATGCGTGTTTTTACGGCTTTAACTACCATATTCATGCCGCTCACATTTATAACCGGTATTTATGGAATGAACTTCGAATATATCCCTGGTATTCATTGGGAGTTTGGCGGAGTTGCCGCTGTCATTTTCATGGTACTTGTCGGTATATCCATGTTGGTTTTGTTCCGAAAAAAGGATTGGCTGTAAACAATTTTTGCAAAGCTTCTGCCTTGGCATCCAGCCAGCGCGGAGGCTTTTTTCATGAACCTCATGTTTCAAAATATTCTGAAATGTTTAATAAATTAGATAAACCGAATAGAGAGGTGATAGCCATGTTCAACAAAATATTGGTTGCCTATGACGGTTCCGAAACAGCGCAAAACGCATTGCACAAAGCTATTGAGATGAAAATGACATTAAAGGATTCTTATCTTGAAGTCGTACATGTATTCCAAGTCGCTAGTGCTGTTCTTGGCGATGCACTCTTAACCGCACCTGTAATGGTGCAAGACGATCTGTATGAAGCAGCTGAGACACTAACAAGTGAAGTCAGACAGCAGATTGCTCATCTTCCCTTTGCAGCGGCTACATTACTTGATGGCGGACCGCCAGCCAAAGTCATTTTAGACTATGCCGAAGAGCATCAATTTGATCTTATCATCTCGGGCAGCAGAGGTTTAGGAACGTTCAAGGAGCTGCTGCTGGGCAGTGTGAGCTACGAAATTGTACAACATGCCAAGATACCCGTGTTAATTGTTAAATAAATTATCTATAAGCCTGCTTCAGCTAAACATTAGGCGCATTCACCTGCATTGATATTTGCCATCATTCTTAATTGATATCTTCACAAGCCCATATACCAAAAAGGCTTTTCACCCTGTCCTGCAAGCTTATGAGGCGAGGTGAAAAGCCTTTTCATATCATCCAAAAGCCCACTATTAGCCCGCTTCAGCCTGCCTCACCGTATTCACACGGCGGAACTTCATCCGCAGTACTCTTAACCATTCATAAATGCGGTCCACTTCCTTAGCTTCAAGCTCTTCTTGCTTATATAAAGCTTGCAGAACCGGCTTCAAATAACGGTCTCCTTGCAGCTCAAAGGCAGCCCAAGCCAATTCTTGCTCCTCTGCGGATACATCGAGGAGCATTCTCTCGATATATGGCTCCAGATCATAGCCTTCCCGATCCAGCTCCTCAATCCATAGCAGCAGATCTCTTCGCTGCAGCTGAGTCTGCTCCCGCAATGCATCCAAGCTGTCGCCGCGTGTAATAGCTTCAAGCAGCTTGCGCTTGGTATCCCGCTTATTCTGCTCTGCCTTCAGCTTGCGGTCCTTCTCATGCTGCAGCCATGCATTGAACTTGGCTGGGTCAACCTCTGCTTCCACCCAATGCAGTGGAAACTCAGTGCCTCTTTCATGCTTTTGCGTATACTCAAGCAAGTCATTGCCATAAGCTGCGATCTTGCTTGCCCCTAGACCGGGAAGCTGCCGCAGCTCCTCCAGACTATGCGGAAGAAAAGTGCAGATCATACGCAGCAAGCGGTTCGTAGCTACCAGAAATGGCGATTTCCCCTCCAAGCTTGACTGCTTTAGCCGCCACTGCCGCAGCTGCTCGTACAGCTCATCATTCACATGGATTTCACTATAATAATGCAAAAGCTGGGCTTGTGCTGCTCTGCTCTCAAGATTTACAGCATCCGACTGAACTCTGCCATCGAATATAGGTGTGAACCCTTGACATTGTTTCGTAAAAATATGAGTTCGGAATACGGTCAGCATCTCTTCCAGACTAATCCCCTCATACCATGACTCCTGTAATAACAACACATTACCATCCATTTCCTTCCAATCCACAAACCAATTCCCTTGATTTTCACTTATGGAAACTTGAGCACTGCGTACCTGATCGTCCCCCACCTTCATCTCCAGGCTGTTCAAAAACATCATATTCAACAAGCATCCCTCCAACATGTATTAATTCAAACGCAAAAAAGCACCCCTCCTACAAAAGTAAGAGAGGTGCTTCCTCAACGGTTTGAAATTATTTCCATATTATCACAATATGGGGAATGTGGCAATAGACAAAAGAGAATTCCCTCGAAATACGGCGAAAAATGGATAATAGCTTTAGCAATGGACAACCTATACTCAAAATCACTATTTAAGGAGGTGCCCGCAGCCATGAGTTCTTTTCAAAAGAAAAATAAATTCATCGAAGAGGAACGTCATAAGTATACCGATCTGGCAAGCGTGGAATCTCAGCGCAATGACCTTATAGCCGAGGAATTTCCCGAAGGCCCCTACGGCTCAAGCCTTATATCTGAGACTCTTGGGAAAAGTACGCCTTGGCGTGAGGATCAGCGCCCGCCAAATCGCTTTACCTATGAAAACCGCGAGCTGCACGCAGGTATTTCACGTGATTACCCTGGAGCACACCCAACCCATGATTCCTCAGGCGATGACGATGTGGAAACTCTTGAAGAATAGGCCCTACCCAGATGGTGTAAATGCAAAAACGGCAGAAAGGACATTACTGCCCCTCCTGCCGTATCTTATATTGACATTAGATCTTCATAACTCCGCCAGTACTTGCGGAAGTAACTAGCTTCGAATAACGAGCCAAATATCCTGTTTTAACCTTTGGCTCAAAGCCCTTCCAGTTCGCCTTACGACGTTCCATCTCTTCATCAGAGATTTGAAGGTCAATCGTACGATTAACAAGATCCAGCTCAATAATATCGCCGTCTTCGACGAAAGCTATCGGACCGCCTTCAGCCGCTTCCGGTGAGATATGCCCAAGACTAATTCCGCGGGAAGCGCCGGAGAAGCGGCCATCGGTAATAAGAGCTACCTTGGCGCCTAAGCCCATTCCAACGATTTGCGAAGTAGGTGCAAGCATTTCCGGCATCCCTGGTCCACCCTTCGGACCTTCATAACGGATAACGACAACATGCCCTTCTTTTACTTTACCGTTAGCAATTCCTGACAAAGCTTCATCCTGGGACTCGAAGCAAATAGCAGGTCCTTTATGGTAGCCGCCAACTTCTTTATCGACTGCGCCTACTTTAATAATACTTCCGTGAGGAGCAATATTACCGAATAATACAGCCAATCCGCCTTGCTCGCTGTGCGGGTTGTCCAATGGATGGATAACGTCCTTATTCAAAATTTCGCAACCAGCTACATTCTCACGAAGAGTTTTACCGGATACGGTGATGCAATCCCCATTCAACGCGCCTGGTTTTTTCAACAGCTCATTGATAATTGCACTTACGCCGCCAGCATTGTGAACATCCTCAATGTGATAATCGGAAGCCGGAGCAATCTTCGCCAAGTGAGGCACTCGCTTAGCTACTTCGTTGATACGCTCAATCGGATATTCAAATCCTGCTTCATGTGCAAGAGCCAATGTATGAAGTACAGTGTTAGTTGAACCACCCATTGCCATATCAAGAGCAAACGCATTATCGATAGCTTCCAATGTAACGATATCACGTGGCTTGATATCCAGCTTGATAAGCTCCATAAGCTGCTTAGCTGAGCGCTTAACAAATTCCTTACGTTCTTCTGCTACAGCAAGAATCGTTCCGTTACCCGGAAGCGCAAGGCCAAGACCTTCTGCCAAACAGTTCATAGAGTTAGCTGTGAACATGCCTGAACATGAACCACATGTTGGACAACCGTATTGTTCAAGCTCGGTCAAATCCGCTTCTTCAATTCTGCCGGCTTGGAAAGCTCCTACACCCTCGAACACGGAGGAAAGGGAGATCGATTTACCGTTCTTGTCTTTACCCGCTTTCATAGGGCCGCCGCTGACAAACATTGTCGGGATATTGACACGCAGTGCTCCCATCATCATACCCGGGGTGATTTTATCACAGTTTGGAATACAGACCATACCATCGAACCAATGGGCTGCAACTACGGTTTCAAGGGAATCCGCAATAATTTCACGGCTTGGCAGTGAATAACGCATGCCGATATGGCCCATTGCAATTCCGTCATCTACACCGATTGTATTAAATTCAAAAGGCACGCCGCCCGCTTCACGGATTGCTTCCTTAACGATTTTTCCGAACTCCTGAAGATGAACATGACCAGGGACAATATCGATGTAAGAGTTACAAACAGCAATAAATGGCTTGTCGAAATCTTCCTCTTTGACGCCTGCAGCACGCAGCAAACTGCGGTGTGGTGCGCGATCAAAGCCTTTTTTAATCATATCACTTCTCATTTTGGTTTTAGACATTTCAAGTACGGCCTCCCGTTTCTTTTAGGGTCAATTGCATGGTACTCATGATGCTTGCATTCTTTAAATTCTATCATGTTTGACCGAAAATGAAAACGTTAAGTACCGAAATAGATGCTCTTTCCTTTTGCCGGAACTCCAATGTTCATGTATAATCAGGTTACACTGCAATTATGAACTGAACGGAGTGACATGACATTATGTTTGATTTTGATTATTTATATGATACGAACGAGGAAACAACGACCCGCTTTGTCTGTTTTGTAGGGACATCGCTGCATCGTTTCGATCTGGCTATCACTAATACGAACCGTTTTTATGGAAAGAAGCTTATTACCGATTTGCAGTCCGGGAAAACAGCCGTTATTGGTCCAGATGATTTGCAGGAAGAAGGCTATCTGGAGCATGTTTTCAAGATCTCGGAAGAAGAAGCCGGTGAATTGACTGAATTCCTGTCGCAAATCGTAGGTACCATTAACTTTACAGACATCTGATCTGATCGGGTCCACCCGAAAGACCGGGCAAGCTGCGCATTAGCAGTTGGCAGCGGTCTTTTTTCATGACAAAATGGTTACTATCAGAAAAAATGCAGCTTCGTATGGAAATGGAGGGATGTTATGCAATTATCCGTATCTGAACAATTTATATTACTCGCGTTAGACAGAAGCTCCGGCTTATTCAACAAACAGCTGTCCGGCATGCTCGGATTTTATTTGGCAGCATCAGGCCTGCTGGAATTGCTTCTTTCGGATACCATTCGACTGACCAATAACGATCAAGTGATGTTCAACAAGACACCCCCCGCAGGAATTCAAGCCCATTTGGAACTAATTACCGATAAAATAAATAAGAAAACCCAAACTGATTCCATCAAAAATTGGATAGTTTCTCTCTATACTTGGAACAGCCGCACTATTCAACAGCAATTAACCGAGTCAATGGAAGCTCAAGGACTGATGGAAAAGCATCAAAAAAAATGGTTGTCCCTCCTTCCGTTCACCTACTGGACCGTACAAGTGAATGTGAAGGAAAACCTTGTCCATCGGCTAAAAAATGATTTATTAAAAGATGGAGCCATGAATAATGAGATCTTCTCTGTAGCTCTGCTTGCTGCCCATTCCAAAATATTGAACGATTACTTGTCTCCCGAAGAAAATGAACAGGTGAAGCAGCGGCTCGTCCATCTGCAAAAAAATCATGATTCTCCCACTACCCTGCTTTGGTACAATCAAGTAAAACGAGCTTATACGGAAGCGGCTGCTTCGTCATGGTCCATCTAAGCCGATCTGAAGCTACACCTTCCGTGTCCTCCAAACAACCCAAGCACTAGCGCCATATAACAGAGCACTCAAATAAAACAATGCGTTGATAGTAAGCCAATCAATTAAGTACCCTCCAAGGATAACCGCAAAGCCAGAGGCTGCAGAAGTCCAGAAGTGGTAAGAGCCAATCAGCGGACCACGCGCGCCTTGCTTCGAGTTGTCGGCTAGAAGGAGCCGCTCGCTCATTTTTTGCATGGCGCTACAGATGCCCATCAGAAGTTGAAGAATAAGCACCCACACATAAGATACTACCCAAGGAAAAGCTAGCATCACCGCCATCATGCCAAGAGAGCTTAAACAGAGCATTTGACGAGCGTTACGGTCCAGACGTGGGGCAAGCCAACCAGAGACGGCAGCTGAGCTAACGGTAAAAACTGCAAAAGCCAGCCCATACTTGGAATAGCTGTTTCCCAGATTTTTTAAAAATAGTAAGTAATACGGATAAATCATTCCCGCTGCCAGCGTTACGATGCTTTGAGACCGAACAAGCCATTGGATATCCATTGTCCTATTCCCCTTTGTATTGCTCATAAAAATAATTCATAAACAGATGTTCCGGATCATACTGATCTTTCTTATCAAAAAATAATCGGTGGCGCGGATATACTTCTTCAAACTGAGCTTGGCTAGGATAAGAAGCGTACGGTAAATAATAGGTGCCTTCGTGCCGGATAACTTCATTGAGTACTTTTTGAATGCTTTGCTTGGTCGTGGCTTGCTCTTCATTAGAAAGTGACACATTGAACAAACAGACGAGCGCAAACATATCCTTCCTAGCATACGACAGTACCGCTTCCTCATCCTCATTCACGTACCGAACGGTAATATTTAACAGGTTTAAATTTTCTTCCTGCAGCACCGTTTTCAAGCTCTGGACAAACCCATTAAACCGATCCATCGGGATGAAATATTCCTGCAGCACATCGTTTTTCCCTGCTTCGTGATATTCCATAAATTCGGATTCGGAGTTCATCGCATTGTTGCGGCTGATCCATGTATCTTTTTGATTGGAGAAATAGTACGTTTGGAGGGACCAAAAGACATCTTTTCCCCAGTCAGAGGATCGATTGAGGTTAAAAAGAGCCTTTGTCGGAATCACCCAAGCCTCCCGCGTTTTCAACCTATTGTATTTTGACAGGGGAGGGGATTTGTCTGCGGTATAATTAACGGCGTACATGTCGGTAAGAAAACTGCCAGGCGCAACCGAGATGCGGGCGATGTGCATGTGAACATCGGGATTCGATTTCACCTGTTCCGCAAAATAACGGCTGTATAAACCAACGTTAACGGTGTCCGTCCTTACCCTGTACACTTCATCTTCTGTTAGCGTTAAAGTCACATCCAAAATAATACCGAATAAGCCAAACCCGCCGAGAGCGAGAGGGAACATGTCTTCGTTTTCAGTTCGGCTTACCTGTTTAATCTGTCCATCTGCCGTCAACAACCGAAACGATTCCACACTCTTAATCATCGAGCCATTTCTAAGATCCCGGCCATGGGCGTTAATGCTAATGGATCCCCCAACCGTAAAAATATTTTGCGATTGCATCGTTTTGACCGAGAGCCCGTACGGATTGATTTTCTCCTGAATGTCCTTCCATGTAGCACCTGCTTGAACACGAATTTTTTGTGCTATGGGATCGAACGATAAAATTTTATTATAGCCGGTCATATCTACAACTATGCCGTCCTTGTAATAAGTATGGCCGCCTTGGCTGTGACGCTGTCCGGCGATGGATACTGTTAATTTCTTCTCTTTGGCTTCATTAACTAATTGAATCAGTTGCTGTTCTTCTCTCCCCTTTGCCACCCGCTCCACCTTAACGGGCTGCAGCCGGCTGTAATCGGTAATCAGAAAAGGGTTTTGTTCCAGCGTGTCATTTTTCACATAATTAAAGAAGCATAACGCTGTAAGCACAAGCAGTGCGATCCCCTTTTTCATCAGAACCTCCAGCTGTGTTCGAATCAGAAGCTAACTAACCCCATAATAGACGCTTTAAAGGGAAGTGAACAGTACTATTATTTTATAGTACCTAAAGGCTGAAAGCGCTCAATAGGTCGAACATCGCACTCACATTATGACAGATTCTTGGTCCATTGGTTCCGGGAAGTTAATAACATAAACGTTCTAGATTTACTATAGTTGCAGAAACCGGAAAAATATGGATATGCATACAACAAAGCTCCTTGCATCTGAAATTTCAGAAATAACTAAAAAGCCTGCTCATTCTCCATTATTGCGGCTGCAGGAGATTGAACAGACTTCTTATTCATCGGAATCACTATTTAACGTTTGACCAGATCTTCCCGAACCGGAGTAAATGTATCCAGCAGGATGCTAGGTTCCAAAGCCTTGGCACCATGTTTAGCTCCGCTTGGAATAAAGATTGTTTCCCCTACGCCAATTACTGTCTTTTGTCCGTCGATCGTAAATTCAATCTTTCCTTTAATCAAGTAGGACAGCTGCTCATGCGGGTGGCTGTGCTCGTAGCCTTCAGCGTTCTCTTCAAAATGAACTTCCATCATCATAATCGTTTCACCTGGTTCAAAAATTTTTCTTTTTACGCCAGGCTCCGCATTTTCCCATACACCAATATTGCTCATTCCTATGTACCTCCCAAGTAATAAATAAGTGCACTCCATACTAATGTCATTGCAGATGTTCAAGTGTAAAATCCTCTTAATTATACCGCAACCACCAGGGTGATGGCTAATACTCGGACAATAGCTGAGACAGTTTTACCCAACATCCGGAGCCACTCCATAGAATCGAATAACCCTTAACCTTAAGAGTACCCTATATGTGGCCGCGGATGCTTGGGATTTTTTTAGATTTTGTTGTATCTTTTTAATATGTAAGCCAATTTCAATGACCTTTCCTACTTCGTAAACGAAAGCACAGAAAGCATTCTGGATAACATAACCGCACTTTGAGCACGGGTTGCAGCATCGGAAGGCGCGAATCTATCGGTAGAAACGCCTTCCATCAGTTTCATTCCAGTCAAGCGGCTAACTGCCTCTTGTGCCCAGCCCGCTATTTTACCCTGATCCGCAAACAGCGTCTGCTTATTGACCGTCTGTTGCTCCTTGCTCCCTGCAAATTGAATAGTCCGGAAGATCATAAGTGCCATCTCCTGCCTGCTAATGGTTTGGTCGGGGCGGAAGATGCCGTCTTCATACCCGCTTACAATACCTGATTGTACAGCGGCTGCAACGGAGCTGCGATACCAAGCATCGTCTGGGACATCTTTGAAGCTGACCTCGCCTGATAACTTCACATGCTCCAATCCAAGAACACGGGTAATGAGTGCAGCGAATTCTGCGCGAGTAACCGATTCATTCGGATGGAATTCCTCAAATGTCACACCTTGAACGATTCGTTTATTGGCCATTTTCTCAATATCGGCCTTGGCCCAGTGCTTCTCAATATCGTTGAATGTAAGATGATTATCCATCAGCATGTAGGTGCTGTTCGTCCTGCTGTAAAGGGTCACTTCATTGCCCTTTACAGTAAATGGTACCGGAGAGTAGCCGACATTTCCGCTGCCATCAGTCGAAACACGGACTGCAGCAAGGGTTCCTTCATTTACTGGGTGTTCCGATTTAATACTCCTTGCTACATATTGGGTAAATGAATCAATATTCAATGTTCTACCATCGGACGCAGTCACATGTATGGTGAAATCGACAGCACTAAGCACCTTTAATCCGGATGCTTCAGCGCGCTGCTCAGCGCTATCGTTCCGGCTGATGACTATTTCAAGCTTCATATCCTCGCGTTTGACGTTCAATTGTGAAACCCATTGAATAATGTTAATCTGCTGGCTCGGCAGCAAATACGTTCCCTGCTTCGTACTAATTGAAACGGTCTGGATCGATTGAGCATCGATTATTTTTTGCAGTGCTTTACTGTCCAGCATTACATTCACTTGCTCGGCCTCACGGCTATCAACAGAGATGGCGAGCAAACCATTGCTTGTGTTTTGCAAAGCTTTGCCAATCTGTTCTTCATTTACAATTGTAAACGAAGCCAACTTGCCATCTATGTTTTTGATTTCTGTAATTCCTGTAACTCCTGTAACTCCGGCATCAGCAGCATTACCGGTTGATGGCTCAGAAGAGGAAGAAGAAGTTCCGCCAGAGTTCCGGTTGCTGGAGCCGGATGATCCAAGCCGTTTAACAACCACTGTAAACGTTTTGGCTGCTTTGTTTGCAGCCGTAACTATCACTTGAATCGGGTTATCCCCCACGTTCAAGCTCAACCCGTTGTAAGCAGCTCCGCTCACACTTGCAGTACCGTTGACAGTCAGCGATGCTTTGCCATCCGCTGCAGTCGGTGTAACCGCGATGCTTGAAACCGTATTCGGTACGGTTGCAGTGTACGCTGTTGTGCCGGAATTGAATGCGGGAGCAAGCGTTCCCGCACTAAGCGTAAGATCACTCAGGTCGGCATTGGATGAGGCTTCTTCAATCGGCGGTTCCAGCCGTTTAACAACCACTGTGTACGTTTTGACTGCTTTATTGGCAGCCGTAACTATCACTTGAATCGGGTTATCCCCCACGTTCAAGCTCAACCCGTTGTAAGCAGCTCCGCTCACACTTGTAGTGCCGTTGACAGTCAGCGATGCTTTGCCATCCGCTGCAGTCGGTGTAACCGCAATGCTTGAAACCGTATTTGGCACGGTTACGGTGTACGCGGTTGTGCCGGGATTGAATACAGGAGCCAACGTTCCGGTACTAAGCTTAAGATCGCTCAGGTCGGCATTGGAGGAGGCTTCTTCAATCGGCGGTTCCTCCTCCTCCACAGCCGTCACACCTGGAGCCTTCAAGTAATTTGTACCGCTGTTGTCCAGTTTATTGCCTCTAAGCACAATGCCAGTCCCGGCTTGAAGCTGTATGCCGTTGGTGTTCCCGGTAATCGTATTATTCAAAATCTGCACGTTAAGCGGATCACCTTCACCGATATAATTCGCTTTCTCATCCCCTTTGTCATGCTCCAGAAGAATAGCCCAATAATTAGGGGCTGTATTATTGCGGATCACATTATTTCTAATAATGGTTCCAGGTCCGTTCAAAACATTGATGCCTGCGGCATCTTCAACATTCGTCGTATTTTCGATTAGATTGTTCTCAATAATCGTATCCGGTGTACCCATCGTAACCACAATACCTTCTCGGGAGTTTCTGATAATATTGTCGTGGATATAGTTTTTGGGACCCGATTTACTATGGTTGCTTGGCGCTGTGCCGCCTGTATTACCGAGACCTACAGCTCCGCCAGTGGTAATGTCGGTCACGAGATTGCCATAGATGTCATTTAGGTATTCCAGTTCCCCATGGAGATCAATAGCATCCAGCTTGGTCTTATTG
Source organism: Paenibacillus sp. GCM10027630 (assembly GCF_042676305.1). Taxonomy (NCBI): domain Bacteria; kingdom Bacillati; phylum Bacillota; class Bacilli; order Caryophanales; family Paenibacillaceae; genus Paenibacillus; species Paenibacillus sp. GCM10027630. Next base: position 28,565 of record NZ_JBHTGY010000030.1, read on the forward strand.
AAATGATTGTTGCGTACCGTATTGTTATGTGCGACAAATTGAATGAGCGCTCCATGTCTTAAGTATGGCCCCTCAAAGGATGAGTTTTCCACCAAATTCCATCTTGTATCATTGTCATACCCAAGCCGATCCACCTTCGCCATCCCTTGGATAGCAACTCCATACCCCGACCCTCCCGGACCTACGTCGGTGGCATTGCGGAAGCTGCTGTTTTTTACAACTACATCATGACTATTGTCGATGCGAATTCCCATCCGAGTGAACTTTTCAACCGTTACATGATCTATGGTGATATTGTAGGAAGGATAATCTCCATAGTTCGCAATGACGATCATGCTATCCGGTCCGCCGCTTGCCGGATTGTTAACCTTATGGTCTGTTGTATAGGCGCCTTCCCATGTTGAGGTTAGCGTCAGATTGGAAATAACCAGCTCATGCTGATTGGCTGCTTTTAACAACGTACTGTTTTTAACTTTATTAAGAGCTGTTTTCAAAACCGTTCCGGATTCACTTTCACCACGAAGGTTGACCCCGGTCTTCAACAATAGATTAGCTATGCCGTCAGGAGCGGTATTCAGGTTGTACGTTCCATTCGGCAGGTAAACTTCGTCCCCTTCAACCGCTGCATTTATAGCCGCTTGAATGGCTGGACGGTCATCTGTACGGTTATCTGAAGGGTCTGCACCATAATCCAGCACATTAATAACTCTGCCCGATGTTACATGAGGCATATGAACAGGATGGTTCGTGCCATCTGCATTCGTCATCCCCGGTTGGGTGAAAGGTACGGCTCCAGGAGGCGGGCCCGGTACGATATAAGGAATAACGGCAACCGGAGTGTCCCCATTAGCAAATGGAGCATAAATATGGACATCTGTAAGGCTTGTGAAGGTGCTGCCATCTGAGTTGCCATGACCTGTGACTCGCACGTATCTGGCATCCGTATCCGGAATGTCAAAGGCTTGCATAGCCGTAGTTCGGCCGCTGCTGGAACCGCTGAACCGCTGCGTCCATGTTATTCCGTCAACAGACGTCTCAATTTCGAAATTCGTTGACCGCATATCTCCCTTGTAAAATCCGATACCGACATATCCGATGCTTTTGATTTCATCCAAGTCGAACATAATCCATTGACCGTCACCCGATGCAGACCAACGAGTGTAAGAATTGCTGTCTATCGTGTTAATCTCGATGTTTCCATCGCTGCTGCTTGCGGTTACACCTATGACAGGTAGAGGTGTCAGCGGTTCCGAAAGCGTTGTTCGGCTAATAGTCAGCGGAGTCGTGCTGATATTTCCCGCTGCATCTACTGCTTCAACCTTGAATGTATACGCTGCCCCTGGATTCAACCCTGCAGCGTTATAAGAAGTGCTTCCTTTTACAACTGCAAGCAGCGTATTATTTTGATAAACCTGGTATTGGGTTACTTTGGTATCATCTACTGCAGCAGGCCAGTATAAGTTGATGAAATCAGTCCCCAGGTTGGATACGGCTAATTTACTGCCGCTCAACCATGAGGGAGGCGTCTTGTCGTTGGAAATATCGATGATCTCCTTAACAACTAATCGTGGCTTTGGATTACTCGTGCCGTTGGCTTCCTTCGAATAGATGTTTATAGAAGTGCCTGTATTAGCTGCATCTCCTACTACAAAGGTAATCTTACCTTGAGACAAATGGCTTCTGACATAGTCGGATACATCCACACTGTACAATTCCGGATTGGATCCTTTATCAGCTGAAACCGTAAACTTGCCGACAAATGCAGCAGCAGCCAGATTATTGACCGGCGCATTGCCCCATGTGAGATCCGTTTCGTTCCAATCCGTATTCTCTATGCCATAAAGTGACATCTCCACATTGGTGTTGGAGCTGCCCTTTTTCCCGGCCACTTGAAATATATAGTTGTAAGCGGGATCGCTTAAGCCGGACAAATCATATTTGAAATATACAAATTTTTTATTGGTATTTCCTGAGGAAACACTGAACAGTCCAGCACTTGTACCTGTGGCGGAATTGAAATTCGTATCTGCTTTGCTGCTGTCAATGAGTGCATCATCTGTAGGCAGCGGACTGCCTATATCCGTTTCCACCACAGCTCCGGGCCCTGACGGCTGCTGAGGCATGACCGTTATTTCACTTTCCGCATAAACCTGCTGATTGACGGAGGTTGTAATGTTTGCCCGTATTTTCGTTTTGCCCGGACCTACAGCTGTCACTAAGGCGGATGTCAGCCCGGAGGAGGACACGGCAGCAACGCTGCTGTCATAAGTTGTCCATGTGACCGTCTTCGCTATTGTGTCACTAGGCGCAAGCGATACAGTCAACTCCTTTGTCCCGTTTGCTTCCAAAGTAAATGCAGATGGATTCAATACAGCTGCAACATTCGGAGCTCCCGGATTAGGATTATTAGGATCGGTTGGATTGCCTGGTGTGTGGCCGTTTTTGTATAAAATGTGTTCTGTCACGGTTCTGTTCTTAACATGCTGATCCATAAATGCCCATGCTTCCGCATTGGCTGTTTCGGATGCAGCTCCCGTAAATCCGTGGCCCTGGCCTGGAACAACTTTAAAGTCAACGACTTTAACGCCCGCTGCTGTTAGCTGATTAGCAAATGTTACGCTATCTGTATAGGGAATCGTAGAGTCGGCGTCCCCATGCCGGATCCAGAATGGCGGGTCATCTGGAGATGCGTACGTACCGGGCATTGCGAGTCTGGCTTGGTCCGGAACCGTGAAGGCTTTCTTGCCACCCATGAGAGCTGTTACAGAGCTATAATTATTGGCAAAGGTTGTCGTGAAATCAGCAGGCCCAAACCAGTCAGCCACCGCCTGCACTTTATCCGAATATTCCTGCCAGCCTCCTGAGCCTTCCAGATCCGGAACTTGCACCGTGTTTCCAGTATCGAGAACTACCCGATCCGTAGTCATAAGATCCCCGGAGGTCCCGAGCAGGGAAGCAAGATGTCCCCCCGCCGATGAGCCCCAGACACCGATACGATCTGGATCAATATGATATTGAGCTGCATTCGCTCGCAAATAACGAATTGCCAGCTTCACATCCTGAATTTGAGCCGGAAAAGGCGCTTCAGGAGTAAGGCGGTAGTCGAGTGAAACGCCAATATATCCCCTCTTCGTCACATATCCGCATATGTTAGCCAGCGCCTGCTTCCTGTCTCCATGATTCCAGCCTCCACCATGTATATAAACCACGACAGGCATTGGAGCCGCAGGCGGAGTACTGGGAACCGCTATCGATGTATATAAGGGGCGGCTGCCAGCCGTTCCTATTGCGACATCTTCATACAAAGTAACCCCATTCGGCACTGGGAAAGGCACCGGGTCCGTTGTCGGAGAATCCGGCACAGGTGTTACAGCAGGCGGAATACCCGGAATAGCCTGCCCTTTAATTGATACACTGTCTATGTACATATTCGCCTGCATCGGATTTCCAACCCTGAATCTTATCTTCAGGTTCGTGTTGTTATTGGCACCAGCCCCTAATATCCAAGCTTTCAGCTTGTTGGATTCGCTATTCTTCTGCTCCGCAGTGCCTTGAGGCAGCTTGAATTCTTCTAATGTCGTCCAACTGCTTCCTCCATTCCCCGACCACTCCACTATAATGCTTCCGCTAACATAAGAGGACGCCCTTGTATAGTAGCTCAGCTTGATATTTCCATATCCGGTCGTGTTGAGTGGCAATGCCAGCGCATCGGTAGAATCGATTTTGACGAAGTTGGGAAGCGATGGCGCACTAGCTGAAACTGAAGTTTTTGCTGCGCTTCCCCCAGCACCTTCCTGTACCCAAGGAGATGGGATGGTTACATTGCCATCTGAACCGTAGTTGTCCGGATCATCGAAATTATCGGAGAAGAATTCGATTTCCGGCCCTTCGGGCTGTGGAGTCGAAGGCTCCTCCGGCGTACTCGGAATAGCCGTGCCTCTAACTTCCACATCATCTATATAGACGTTGCCGGCTAAAGGTACTGCCGAATCCACGCTGAACCTCACTCTGACATCCGGTAAATTATCCATAGATGTGTAGGTTGCTGCCGTGATGGTATACGTTCTTTGTTTAAAGGAACCTTGTGCCCCATTAATGGGATCTAAAGCAAACCAAGTGGAACCCCCGTTCGCAGAATACTCTACCTTTACGCCACCGGCTGTGACACTGGATTTGTACCAGTAGCTCATCTGAATATTTTGGTATCCAACCGTACTAAGATGCAGACTTAACGAATCGGTCGCATCAAGTTTTATACCGTAGGCTCCAGTATGCTTGCCACTGGTTGTCGTCTTTACGAGACTTCCGCCTGAGCCATCTTGAGACCACAGGGATGGCGATGCAGTCGGGACAGCAACTCCGTCACCATATTCAAAGCTGTCATAAAAAAGCTGTTTATCTGCAGACTCAGCCGAAAGCGTTTGAATTCCGAATATTGGTGTAATCATAGTCAGCAGCAGCATTATACATAAGGCTATACGTACCCCGATACTTCGCAGTAAATAGTTCATTTTATCTCCTCGCTCACCTTGTTATTTTGCCCCTAAAGAAAAACTGCATAGATGCCAGCTCTACACAGTTTCATACCTTCGATATTACTTAGTTCTTGACAGGTTAACGCCATCATTCTTTTCAAATCTCTCCGTAGCTTCTTTAATGACATCATTGCCACCCTTTTGCTTCCACTCTTCCAAAACCTTCGGATAGTCCGATATCGGTTCCTTTCCATAAACCATTTTCAATACATGTGTAAGAATAACCGGCGGAAGCTTATCTCCAGTTGGCGCAATATCGGGATTTTTCAAATATCCCTGCAGCTGAGGATCGAATTGAATCCCGTCTCGGCCTTCCTTGGCCAATACCGTGTCATACAGCTTCATCAAACCTTGCCCCTCCGGTGTAAGGCTCAACGTTCCTTTGTTATAGGTCGTATCCTGAACAAGCCATAGTAAAACCTGTCTGTACGTCTCCTCATCCACATCCTTTGCATTGGTAGGCGCTTTATAGTTGATCTTGCCGTTCTCTTCGGTGTAATTCTCGCCTTTAATGCCAAAGGTAAAAAATTTCTCCGCCTCGTCACTAACCATCCAATCGAAAAATTTAATGATAGCCGCGGGATCCTTTGCCTTTTTATTGATCAAATAAGCTCTGGTAACGTTGCCTACAAGGCGCAAGCCTCCCTTGCCATCCGGCCCGGTCGGGGATGCAATCAATTTCATTTTCCCGGTGGGAACGCTTTCTTTCAGCTGCTGATCCCATTGAATCAACAAGTTGGCATTCATGTTCCAAATCCCCGCTTTTCCGGCTATAATATCATTTTTAAACTTCGTCGGATTGATCGTTGCAAACTCTTTGCTGACCAAGCCCTCATCCACCATTGTTTTATAGGTTTGGATTGCCTTTTGCATATTTTCTACGTTAAAAAACTTAGGAACGACCTTGTCGCCCTGCTTCATAAAGAAATTTCCAAAAACATCATAAGCGCCGAAGAAAGCATCCGCATATACGAAATCCTCCCGTCCCATGAATGGATTCTCAACACCCAGTTTCTTGAATGCTCGCATAACATTGAGGTAATCATCAACCGTTTTGGGCTCTGGTAGTCCTGTCTTTTCTAATAAATCCGTACGAATCCACGTTGCTCTTCTGGAAGGATTGGACAACCACTCCGGTATTGCGTAAATATTTCCTTTGGCGTCCGTTTCTTTCTCCCATGCTTCTTTAGGTATTTTTTTCAAAAGGTTTTTGCCGTGCTTTTCCAACAAATCATTCAAAGGTATAAATACCCCAGCCTGCACCGACCCGGCCAATTGCGGATTAGTTAAGCCGGAGCTTGCCTGCACAACATCGGGAATATCGTTTATAGCAAACATCTGGATCATCTTCTGATCAAACTCTTTGTGCGGCATTAAACGGATGTCCAAATCCGTATTCGTTAGCTCCTCCAGCTTTTTTACCCATTTCTCATCGTTAATGTTCGGATGATTTTCCGCGTACGAAATGTTCCCGGAACGGAAGGAGATGGAGAAGGCCGCTTTCCCTCCCCCAGGCTTGCCTGCGGTTTCCGCTTCCTGCTTCCCTGACTGCGAGCATCCCGCTGCTGTTGTGGCAAGCAATGATGCGCTGACTATCGATAAAAGCCATTTCTTTCTCATATCAATCTCCCCTTAATAAAAGTAGTTGAGCCTTCAGAAACCTTACTTCTGCCCCAAGTGCACGGCATGCTTCACAAGCGATTCCCGCAGTTTATTTACAGTTGGAAGCATTAATCCTGCCAGCATTTCCCCCATGCGAATATGGCCGTAATCGGAAGGATGAATAAGATCGCTAGTCAACGATGTAAAATCATCCATAATCTTGTTCCCGTCTAAAAGATGCAGGAAAGGGTGGTTTCTGTTTGTCGTATACTTCTCCAAAACTTCATTGTAGCGTCTTTCTGCCTCGCTCAAAGCATGGCTATAGTCGCTGAAATACGTGGCTCGGTTCGGATAAATATAAGTTAGAAACACCGGCTTCTCCGGCTGCCGTTCAATGATACGGTCTAGCAAATAGGACGAGCGCCGTTCAAATTCTTCAACAGGTACTACCGCCCTCATGTTGACACCGATTTCAAGATAGGCCATATCCCAGTCATTGCGCTCCGCAATATGATCTGACAGCTCCCGTTCACAGAAGCAGGACCCGCTAAGGCCCAGGTTAAGGGCATCTATTTCCAGACGTCTGGCAGCCTGCTGTACATAGCCGTTGTAATGACTTAAAGCCCCTGCCCCTTGAGTTATAGATGAGCCATAGGCAAGCAGCGTCAATTGTGGCATCTCATGCTTATGAGGAGGCCTCACTTCAAATCCGAACGCATCGATGTCATAAAATACGGCGCTGAACCGCTCAAAGAAAATACGCCAAACCTTGGAAGAAAATGCTCTGTTGTTCAGCTTATCGGGGAATACCTGTGCAAATCTTTCGGGTTCTTCCAATTGGATCGTTGTAACAACCCCCGCTTCCAGCTGATGAGAGGAATGGAAGAAGTCGCCTTTAAACACCAGCACTTTACCGTTAGTATCCTGCGAGGCCAGCACCACTTGCACGTGCTTCGCTTCTGTAACAAAACGAAGCTCGCAGCCGTTCGACTGTACAGCCTTCGTTCTTCCCTTCTCCGTTAAGCTGTGGCGAACTTGCCTCGGAAACCGGTGTAATCTTAGTCCCGGCAGATGCGGGCGCTGTTCAAGCTCCGTGACATTATGAAAATAAACATCCTTATGCTGCATGCTAGTTGACCCACCAATCATTTTTCATTATTGTGACTCATATCTAACTCATTAACATCATGATATCACTAATGTAAGCGTAGTCAATGTGGTTTTTTTTAGTTTGACTTGTGATTTTATGGGGTAGATAATGATAATGTAGCGACAAAAAAAGATGCAAGCTCTATTTCAGAGCCTGCACCTTTTATGTATTAAAGCATGCCTATTACGATTTAGTTTGGCAAAAGCAAAATTTTAGGACGATTGAATGATGTTGCTTTCTTTAGCCTCAATGAGCAATTGTTCCAGCCTCGAGCTAAGCGCATCGCTATTTTGCAAGCCGGACAAAAATAACATAATATCACGTTGGATGCTTTTCAATTGGTAATTGCTGAGGCCGAGCTCCGTGAGCAACCGTAAGGTTGGGAAAATTTCTCTATACAAAAAAAATCTGGAGGGACGATATAAGGACTCCTCCCCCTCCCATTCCATAGCATGTCGGTGTGCGGTAATATTCAACGTTTTGCGGCGAAGCAATAATTGGATTTCGTAGGAAGACAGGAAATCGACCAGCAGTTTGGCTGCCTCTTTGTTAGAAGACCGGCTATTGACGGCAAGTCCATTAATAATGAGCAGTGTGCTCGTATCCTGCAACCCCGGCAATGGAGAAACATCGAAGGAAATATTGGAATCCCTAAGCTGATTTAAGAAAAAATAGGTTGTCATAATAACCGAAACTTTTCCTTCCAGAAAGAGGGCCTCCGCATCGGCATCGCTCTCTGACAAAATTCTTGGGAAAACATCTGTCATCGCCAGCAGTTCTCTGCACGCCTCCAGACTTTCTATTATCTTGCTCCCCCGCAATTGGTATTTTCCGTTAGCATCCGTTTGAAAGCTCGTTCCACTCTGCAGCATAAAGATCGGCCAGCGGTTACGCGACGGCATATAAAAATAAAATCCGAACCTTTCATTTTTTACCGATAATTGTTGGCCGTATTTAAAAAGATCTCTCCATGCCCAGCTGCTGTCTGGCTGTGGAACATGAGACTGCTCGAAATGTTTTTTGTTATAGCATAAAACTACAGGTGAATAATTGAACGGACGAACCAGCGTATCCTTTCCTTGTTGAAATGGTTGCGTCAGGAACGGATATATATCATCTATTTGCTCAATCGGCTCCAATAAGTCCGTACAGCCATTTTCAATGAAATCCTGAAAATTATTATTATTGATCAAAACTGCATCGAGGATCTCCGATTCCATATATTGCTTTAATGATTTGGAATAGCTGCTTGACGACAGCTCTATCGGCTGTACAATAATATGCGGAAATTGCCGGGAAAACTCAGCCAGCAGCACTTCCATCTCGACTATTCGGGCAAAAGAATGGACATAGCCAAATTTAATAACGGTCTTTTGTTTAGATGAGGGATTCAGTACCTTATTGCCTACCCGTGGTATTTTCTCGATGTATCCATCCTCAACCAGAACCTTCAGACCGCTGCGAACGGAAGCATTGCTGAGCTCGAATTGCTTTTCCAAATCACTTTCGGAAGGCAAGTAGCTGCCAATCGCCAGTTTGCCAGACCGAATTTCTTGACGCAAAGTACCAATCATGACTTCCAGCCGAGCCCGGAAATGTTTGCGGCTTAACCTTTTTTGCATGCTGAGACCTCACTATTTTGGCTTTTATATCCACATGAGCTCCTTATTTGCAGCGAAGGCTCGATTTCGATTCTTGTCGGTTTGGACTTGGCAGTCTGCTCCTGCTCGGTTATCAACCGATATAGCAGTTCTACGGCAAGAGTAGTTAATTCCTCTACCTTATAGGTTACACTAGTCAGAGGTATTTCAGCATATTGGGCTGCTTCCAGGTCATCGAAGCCAACAATAGCCACATCCTCGGGTACTCGCATTCCTTGCTCGCGGCACCAACGCAGCGCTCCCAGCGCCAAATAATCGCTGGATGCCAAGAGGGCTGTTACTCCCCCCTGAGGAAAAAGCTTAGAAGCCGACAGATAGCCTTGTTCGTAGCTATATTTGTCGACGGTAATAACAAGCTCCGGATTAAACTCGATCCCGTTATCCTTCAATGCCGTTTGATATCCCGTATATTTTTCCATATTCGCTGCCCCGCCATGAATAAACGCGATCTGCCGATGACCTAATTGGGCCAGATGGGCTGTAGCTTTATAAGCGCCCTTATACTGATTCATGTAGACGGAATCGCTCGCCGGCTCATAATTACCACCGGATAAAAGAACCATCGGGATATGAGCATTTCGTATGGACCTGATTTTATCCTGATTTTGTTTATTCGTAGGAAACAGGAATATGCCGTCCACCTGCCGGGATACAAGGATGTCCAGAGCGAAGGATTCATAATCTCTATCGCTATCGGTGGTCATAAGCATCATATTGTATCCGTTGGCCATAAGTTTTCTTTCAATAAGCTGGGCCGTCTCTATTTGGACAGGATTCGTTATTTTCGGTAAGATGAATCCTATGATTTTCGATTTCTTTTCTACAAGAGAACGGGCGATGGAATTCGGAATATAGTTTAATTCTTTGGCCACCTGCTGTACTCTTTGTCTTGTTTCCTCATTAATTCGCTTGCTATTTTTTAAAGCTAAAGATACGGAATTGATCGATAATCCAAGTTCTTTGGCTATGTCCTCTTGGCGTACTCGCTTGCTCACTTTACTCACCTCTGCAGTTAATCCGTTCCTTATCATGAGAACTGTCATCCACTCTATACAATTCTGCAACGGTATTCAGAATTCCTTTAATCCCAGGAAAAACACCCATACTACCAGCTTGCCTTTTTTGAGCAAAAAAATAACTGCCCCTATGTCAAAATCAACAAATAGGGCAGTTTTATTTTTATGATACTATTTCGGTAATGTTTTCGTACTTTCTGAGGCAGCCTTCATCTTGCCAAGAAAATCTTTTATTTGTTCGAAAGGCGGCTCGGATAGGTCCTTGGGATGATCCTTGTCACCATTCACCCACAATGTTTCTAATGGAATATAACCGCGGTAATTGCTGTACCTGATTCGGGTAAAGAGCTCCTCCAGATCAACCAGAATGTCTGTATTAGCCCCGGCCGGCTTTCTTTTCACCTGAAAGTTCACCGTGTAAGGAAGCACTGCTTCAATATCGTCATACCAAGCATAACCTTCACCGGTACGTTCAAGAAACTTTTTGAAAAAACCGGAATCATTGATTAGTCCAACGTTAGGATGGTCTACCCAATTCAGAATCCGGATCACCTGATCAGCTGTACACACCATGTCTCCATGGTTCTGCATACCGATGATGACTCCTTTTTCCGCACCATATTCAGCACATTCTCTAAGCGCCGGTACAATTCTCTCTCTTGCTATGGTTTCCCAGTTAGAATCCTTTATATCCTCTGGAACCGCACCATTAAACACTCTCATGACAGGAGCTCCCATCACAGCTGCCACATCAATCCAATATTTGACACGTTTAACGTCCAATGCACGTCTTTCATCGCTCGGATCGGCAAAATCATTCTTTACCCCTGTTCCGCTGATTGCAATCCCTAACTCTTCACACAGCTTCTTAATACTTCTTGCATATTCAAAAATCTCTTCATCTGATCGGGTTGGCATCGTATAATTATCATATCCCGGGATATAGTACGAGGTAATATCGACAGCGTCGAAGCCCGCTTCTTTGGCGAACCGGATAACCTCCATCGTATCGATTGGGGGGGCTCCATCCGTGCTGCCATTCACCCATGAGTTCAAGTTATGACTGAAGCTGTAAAAGTTAAGGCCCATCTTGAAATCGCCTGTATAATAAGGCCCTTTACGGCTGTCAACCAAATAATGACTGGTAGGGATTTGTTCGTAAACTTGTGAGGACGGCTCTTCATTGGTGTGTACAATACTCATATCATTTCTCCTTCTCCATGGCTCTGTTTTTTAATTGGTGAAATAATGCTTTACTTTTAAATTCTCAATATTTTACAACAGCTTGACGATTGCCGTATGGAAGGTTACCCTATTCCTAGCTTTCATTTTAGCCATTCGACAAAGGTTCTTTTGAACAAAAAGGAGACTTATCCGTGAAACCAACTCTTATCGTTACAACTAGAGAACAATTACAGCAGTGCTTAGCTATTAGGTATGAGGTGTTCATACAAGAACAGCAGGTAGATGAAAGCCTCGAGATCGACGAATTCGATCAAAGTCCCGATGCCTGTGTGCATGTGCTGCTACTGGACAACGGACAAGCTTTGGCTACTGGAAGAATGCGTCCTTATGATGAGACAACGATGAAGCTGCAGCGAATAGCCGTCCGCAAGGAACAAAGAGGTACAGGAGCAGGCAAAACCATTGTGCTCGCTCTGGAGGATCTGGCTCGCGAGCAAGGCTTTGACTACTCGCTTCTTGATGCACAATGCCAAGCGGAAGCATTCTATCATAAGCTGGGCTATGTTACCCTATCGCCTGAAATCTTTCTGGATGCAGGCATCCCTCATGTCCGTATGAAAAAGAAGCTGCAGCTCTAAGTAGATGTCATTCCCAATCGAATCGGTGCAGCTCGTATACAGTCTTGCTCGCATATCTGCGTGCAAGACTTTTTCCTGTTTGCTTAGAGCTCAGTCTCTATCCATAAGCAATCAAGTTAGGTTGCAGAGAATCGGAAAGTTTCCCCTTATATCATAAATTTGATGCAAATAGGACTCGATTCCAAATTCAATTGTCCGGCCGGAGTCAGTTCGCCTGTGTGCTGGTTAATCGCAAATGAGGCAACATGATTTGCCCCTTCGTTGGCAACCAACATGTATTTGCCGCTTGGAGAAACAGCCATACTCCGAGGCTTGTTCCCTCCTGAGAATATATGTCCCACATACGTGAGCTTTCCGTCTTCATCAATTCGATATTGGATAATACTATCATGGCCGCGATTGGAACCGTATACATATTTGCCACAGGCAGATAACTGTATATCCGCACATTTGTTGAACGCATCAAAATCTGCGGGTAGAGTTGATACGGTTTGAATCGTCTCAAGAACACATTGCGAAGCATCATGAGTAAATATGGTGATAGTCGAGCTATACTCGTTGATCATATAAGCGCAATGATTCGTTGGATGAAACAAAAAATGTCTGGGACCAGATCCGGGTTCAACAAAAATAGTTTGTTTCAGCTTCAAATCATGGTGGGCATAATCTATTTCATAAATGTACAGCCGGTCGGTCCCCAAATCCGGTACGACTACAAACCGGTTTGTCGGGTCTACCACAATACTATGCGGACGTGATTTGTTCTTCGAGCCAAATCCTATATGGTGAACTTCGAAGGAGATGCAGCAGGAAATGTCCTCCATGATCCCGCCTGGCTTCAATGGCAGAGCGATAATGCTCCCACCCGTGAAATTAGCTGCAAATAATGTAGTGAAATCTGGATCTGCGCTAACATAGATTGGATTTTTACCTAATGTTGCTTGTTTGCTAACTAACTGCAATTGTGTCGTGTCAGGATTGAATATATACGAAGCCGCTATTCCTTCATTTTCAAAATCCATCCCTACTGCATATAAAGTATTTCCGGGTGCATCAACAGCCAAATAGGATGTTTTGGACATGTCATTATAGGAGTTGACCAAAGTAAGGGACCCGTCTTCTTCATGAAACTCGCACAGGTACAAGCTCGGAGATGCCTCGGCAGTCATACAGCCCGCATAAACATACATACTAAAAACCCTTCTTCCTTTATTCAGCGTCTATTTCAGCAATGACTTTACGGCTTAGGGTATCCAGAGCACTTAGCTCTTCCGATGTCAAAGCAATATCCACTGCTTCAATATTTTCTTTCATATGCTTGATGCTTTGGGAGCCCACTATAGCTGTAGTCAGAGCATGCTGATGAAGCAGCCAGCTGATAGCAACCTGTGAGATCGCCTTGTTTTTTCCTTCTGCAATATCTTTGAGCAGTACAATCAATTCTCTTGATTTTTCCATATGCTCGGGGGAGAATAACCGCCGTTTACTTCGGAAATCATCTTCGTCCAGTTGTTTCCCTTTCAGGTGAAAGGCTCCCGTTAATATTCCTTTAGCGATAGAGCTATAGCTCATTATGCCAATGTTTTCTTGCACACAATATGGAACGATATCTTCTTCAATAGACCGGTGCAGCAGGCTGTATTCAGGCTGAATGACATCAATTTGTACGTAGTTCGATGCTTCCTTCAACTGCTCTAATGAAAAATTAGACACCCCAATTGCACGAATTAAGCCTTCTTCCTTCAGCTTATTAAATTCATTTAAGGTTTCCGATACCGGAATCTCAAAGCTTGGCCAATGGATATAATAAATATCCACATAATCTGTTCTCAGCTGCTTTAAGCTTCTTTCCGCAGAGCGGCGTACGTTAGCCGGTGCCAGATTAGCTCGACTGACTTTAGTTGAAATTACTGTTTCCTTACGCTTTCCTTCCAGAGCAGTGCCAACAACTTCCTCTGAATGGCCATCCCCATAGCCCTCTGCCGTATCAAAGGTAGTAATTCCCATCTCGAAGGCTGCCTGAATCGCTTTAATATTATTATCATCGCTTGTAAACTCCCAAGGTCCTCCTCCGAGCTCCCAGCAGCCAAAAGTAATGCTTGAAACCTGGATATCCGTTTTACCCAACGCTTTTGTCTTCAATTGTACTCTCTCCTTCATGATACTTCACTTATAAGTGATACATTCTAAGAAATCAGAAATTTACTGCAAATGATCCTAGTCCAGCCCTCATCTTACGGAATTCACCGATACCAGGGAGTCACCGTAATATTCTCAATATGTACTTCAGGAGGTTGACTCACAAGGAATAGAACGATATCGGCAATACTCTCCGCTTTCAGCATCGTGTCTCTGCTTTCCTGTGAAACAGGATTTAATTTATGACTCCAGATGTTAGTGTCGATTGCCCCTGGGCTGATAGAAGTTACCCGAATTCCGGAGCGCCTGTTAGCTGCAATCATAGCTTCCGTTAAAGCTCTTGCGCCAAATTTAGAAGCGGCATAAATACTGTTCCCTCCTGAGACTTGAAAAGCCGCCGTTGATAAAATATTAATAATATATCCGGAGTTTCTCTCTGTCATCTTGAGGAGCGCTTCACGGCACATAAGAAAAGTTCCAGTTAAATTCGTTTCCATAATCCGATTCCACTCAGCGAGATCAATTTCCTGTACCAATTGCTTGCCACTCATACTGACTCCAGCCGCATTAATTAAAATATCAATATGACCAAATTGGGTAGCTGCATGGTCAATTGCAATTTTTACGGATGTCTCATTTCTAACATCTGTGGCAATAGGGATTATGTTCTTTTTTAAATCTGGATGAATGGACTCTATAGCTTGTATCAAATTTTGCTCATTCCTGGCAAGTGCAACTACATATGCACCTTTTTGCACCAAAGCCTTCAAGGTTGCGAGACCTACGCCTGAGCTCGCACCAGAAACTACGGCCACTATTCCCGTTAACTCCATATAACGAATCACCTCTAATCTTCATACTGTTTACTGATTATGCAGCTGCTTGGTGTATTAACGTTAATACTGTACAAGTTAATTTTAGCGTTTACATTGTCTAGTGTCAATCGTTTTTTAGCAGGACAACCCAATGCCGTAATCGAACCCCAAATCCCGACTCAACATTAACATACGTTGGAATGTGACCTCATCTCAGCATCGCTGAGAATACCCGTAGTCTCAAAAGTCTCAAAAGAGTACCCTAGTGAGACTCATAAAAAGTGCAAAAGAACCTTTAATTCCAAATCGGAATTGAGGGTTCTTTGCAACCAGCTATTCAGGATAAAGTAGTGTGTGGGCCGTCCAAAAATGACTTTTAGGACAGACCCTTATACTTATTCTAATGAATATTCGCTATCAGGTAAACGTTTACTTACACAGCTCCAACCAGCTTTGATAGCTGAACAGTTTGACCGGTACGTGCAGATTCGTAAATAGCCAAGATGATCTCCAGAGGCTTGTAGCCCTCTTCTCCATTAATAATCGGTTCACGATTCTCCTCAATGGCAGCTATCATATCATTCATCTGTTTAATATGACCTGCACCTTCAATCGCTGTTGGATCAGCAGCCGTTGTTCCGTTCCCTTTATTGCTCTTACTGACTGAGCTATGGCTTGCGTTACTTCCATCCTCACCCGATTCAGACTTCAACTTTCTAAATACCAGCTCATCTCCTTCAATAACGGCACTGCCATCTTGTCCGAAGATTTCGACACGGGTCGTAAGACCTGGATACGCGCAAGTAGTGGCGACTAGTGTTCCTATAGCTCCATTACGAAAACGCAATGTCGCTACGGCTGCATCCTCTACTTCAATTCGCTCATGACCTAATGTTTCGCAGGCGGCATGCACACTTTCAACTGGCCCCATCAAATATTGCAAAACGTCAACCGTGTGTACGCCTTGGTTCATTAATGCTCCGCCACCATCAAATGCCCAAGTCCCGCGCCATGCCCCACTGTCATAGTACTCCTGCGATCGGTACCAGTTGATTGCACCGGTTCCAATAATTAATTTCCCGAATTTGCCGCTTTCAATATCCTGCTTGATTTGTTGCGTAGAAGCCTGCAAGCGATGCTGGGATATAACCGCTAGCTTCACGCCTGCTTTACGGCATTCCTGGATCATTTGCAAAGCATTGTCTGAAGTAATATCCATCGGTTTCTCAGTGATAACATGTTTGCCTGCTCGTGCAGCTGCTATCGTATACTTGGCGTGCATTCCACTAGGCAAACAAATATTAACAATATCCACATCCGTGCGCGCGAGCACTTCATCCAAATTGCTGGACCATTCGCAACCATATTTTTCAGCAAGCTCCTTGGCTTTGTCTACGACTTCATCGCAAATGACTACTAATTTCCCTTTATCTACACTTAATAAACGCTCCGCATGAGTTTGCCCTATTACTCCAGCACCAACGATTGCAAATCCATATTGCTGTTTGTCCATGTCTCCGCTCCTCCTCATGAAGATTCTTATCCTGCTTATGCAAGTAATCTGACTGAATCTTCATACTCTCTATAATATGACTTTTTAAACATGAATTCTTTTGCCTTCACTAGCCGACCAATAAGCTGCATATATCGTTTTCATTGAATCATAAGCAAGATCGAAATCCGATTTGGGCTGTCGATTATAAGCCACACATTCCATAAAATCCTGAAATTCGTCGACATAGCCTCTCATGATATCATCCAATGCGCTAACGAACTGCCAGCCTTGTTTCGTTTCTACTTTCTCACTAATAAAAGTGTTCTCCAAATTCGACTCATCAGCGAAATAAGACAGCATATGATTGTTTGGCGTTAGATTACACAGATGTGCGCTTTCCGGGGAATAGACCTCTACAATGTTTCTTACCCCGCCAACAATCATATCTCCTGCCATAACGTTAGCCTTCGTTCCATCCGAGAAAGTCAGGGTCACATTCGCCCAGTCTTCGACGTCAACGGGACGGGCAGCGATAACTCCCCTATCTTCTTCGCTCAATTGATTGGTGATATTTCCAATCTCGGCAACTACACTCTGAATCGTAATTTGTTCATTTCTAGCCTTTGCCTCTACTTTCTTCAAGTAAAGAATCGCCGATAATGGGTGGCAGCCTTGCCTGATCAAAGCTCCGCCTCCCGTATGATTCCATAGAGCAGCATGAGCTGCATGGGAACCGCCGTGGCTTTCTTCACCTTTCAACAGAAGCAGCTTGCTTTTTCTAGCTTGAATGATTTCTGAGCATTTGGTAATGGAAGGCGCATAAACCCAGTTCTCTGCATACATGAACAGCTTCCCGCTTTGCTCCGCTACTTCTCTAAGCTTATCCATGCGCCTGATCACATCGTGATACATCATTTCTTTGGAAACGTTAAGGCCCACATTAGCGTCACCCAACGTTCCATAATATCCTGTCATCGGCTTTTCACAAATGACATGTTTACCCGCTTGCAGCGCGCGAACCGTCATTTCCTCGTGCAGGTATGCGGGGGTACAAATATCAACAACATCAATCTCTTTATCCTCTAGCAGCTGTTCAAACTCGGTATAAATCTTCTCTATCCCGAATTTCTCGGCAAATGACCTCGTCCTCTTATTGGTTGATGCTACTGTTTTAAGACAGACGTCAATGCCGAATACTTTTTTATAACAGTCACCATGAGTCGTTGCGATAAATCCACTACCGACAATGCCTACATTAACCCTTATCATTAGCGATGTTCCTCCACGGTGTCCTTCTTCTTGAAGATAACTGTCTTCAGCTTACTAAACATGTTAAATTGCGACATAATTAAGATCAAAATGCAGAACACCAATCCAAGGCACAATGGTCTTGTAAAGAAAGGCTCCAGACTGCCGTCTGACAACACCAAAGCTCTTCTTAAATTGGAATCTGCCATCGGCCCAAGAACAACTCCGAGCAAAAATGGTGATGCCGGATAATTCAGCTTAGACATAAGCAGCCCTATAATACCGAAAATAAACATGACATAAATACTTGAAATTTTGCTATCAATTACGAATGAGCCTACAGCACAAATGACGAAAATAACCGGCATGAGAATTCGTTTGTCAATCCGTAAAACCTTAACTGTGTATCGGGAAATAAGCAGACCCAGGATTAGCATAACAAAAGCACTTGCAACCAAATACATACTCATCGTATAAATAAATCCAGGATTTTCGCTCATCATAAGCGGACCCGGTCTATAGCCATGTAGCCACATCGCCGCAAGAAGTACGGCAGAAGAGGTACTACCTGGTATAGCCAAAGTCAGAAGCGGGATAATGTGTCCGCCGATAGTGGAATTGATACCTGTTTCTGCAGCAATAACACCTTCATAAGCGCCATTACCGAATTCTTCTTTATTTTTACTGCGCAATTTGGCGGCCCAGTACGATACCCAGCCAGCAACATCCTCTCCTACCCCAGGAATAAGTCCAACGACGACACCGATGAACCCCGATCTGAATACCGTTGGTATTTTCCCTTTAATGATCTGCAATCCCCTTTTTACTCTTAGGGTGAGAACCTCTGTAGGAATCTTCAGTTGATTTTGTTTGAATGAATTTACGATTTCAGGGAAACCAAACAATCCAATCATGATCGGAACTAATGAAAGCCCTGCCATCAATTCCACATGCCCAAAGGAAAAACGCGGATATGAATTCATTGAATCTAAGCCGATTTGTGCTACGAATAATCCCAGCAAACCGGAGATCCAGCCTTTAATCGAGTCTCCACCTGATGTCAAGCTGCCGCAAATCAGTACGCCGAAGAGAGCCAGCAAAAAGAACTCCCAAGAACCGAACTTTAACGATAACGATGACAGAAGCGGTGTTAACAGCAAGACACAAATAGCACCGAATATAGTACCAAGAAAAGCAGAGGCATTTCCGATAAATATACCTAGGCCGGCTTCCCCCCTCTGTCCAATCTTGTAGCCATCCAAAGCAGTTGCCGCTGAGGCAGGCGTCCCGGGGATGTTCAACAGAATAGCCGTCTGAACCCCTCCCGATATCGCACCGACATAGACGCCGACCAAGGATAAAATAGCTGACTCCGCACCAATACCATAAGTTAATCCAGTCAACAGTGCTATTGCCATCGTTGAAGTTAGTCCCGGAAGCACGCCAGCGATCAGTCCGAACAATACAGAAAGGACGAGCACCAAAATATTAACCGGTGTAATGAGCAAATAAAGAGATTCCAGAAAATAATGTAAGCCCATGTTTCCCCTACCCTTTCCTTAAGGTAATGACACCTTGAAGCCAATTTCGAAAAGCACATAGATGAAAATACTTACGGAAGCCGCTGTCAGAATGATTTTACGATAAGATCCTGCTTCCATAATCTTCATCAGAAAAACTAAAAAGATAAATGAAGACAGCATGAATGGAAATCTGGGTACTAGAACAAATGTGAAAATTCCGATAATTGCGATGCCTGCCAACATGTTTAAAACATCTTTATCTTTAATGAATTGAGGAAACCATGCACCTAAAGCTCGGAAATTACCTGTAATTCCGGCATTTTTTAAACTTTTGAAAAATAAGATGATCGAACAAAGCATAAGCATGCTGCCAATAAATAATGGCAATAACCCCGGAGATGAATATAGCGGTCCTCCAGCGTCTGTACGGATAAAATTGCTTTCCAAAACAATAAATAACGATAACAGAAATAAACAGATTGATGATGCAAAATCAAGATGCCTGACCTTCTCTACCATTATTTCCGATTTTTTCTCCATCTGCTGCTCACCTTATTTCATTGAAATTATTTAGCTGGTTTTTTGATATTAAATTTCTCAGGAGAAATCTTAGCTACGCCGCCATCAAACAAAGCCCAGTCTACAGTTGAAGCAAGCTTTTCCACATATTTTTGAGATTCATCACCGCTGTAGCCTAGTATCTCCACGCCTTTTTCTTTGGCAAATTTCTTGATGCTTTCGCTGGCTATTGCTTTTTTGAAAGCTTCATCGATTTTTTTCACAACAGCCTCAGGAGTATCTTTAGGTACTGCAATACCAAATGCTTCACCAAGTGGAACGGACGGTTTCATTTCTGGAACTAACTCAGCAATGGAAGGAATCGGGTCAGCGCCTTCAATAACCAACGGTTTATCTGTAAGTGCTGCTAGACCTTTTAATTTTTTACCTCTGAACATATCGACCATTTCCATAGATAATTGAGGAACAGCATCCACTTCACCGGCAATAGCAGCGATAATCGCAGGATTTCCACCTTGATAAGGTACATGCTTGTAGTTAAAACCAAGAGAAGACTTCAACACTTCGCTCGCAATATGCCCGCCTGTACCAATACCCGCAGTACCGAAGGATACGCTACCCGGATTGTCTTTGATGCCTTTGATCAATTCCTTGACATCCTTGTACTTTGAATCCGCTTTCACAGATATGACATTTGGAGAAAAGGCAGCAATCCACATATGCCAATCACGATGTGTTTTCTCTGTATAGCCCATAACCGGGTAGCTTACAAAGGACATAAAACCGTTACCCATTATTGTATATCCATCATGAGGAGCGTTTTGAACATTCAATGTTCCTACCGATCCGCTTGCTCCCGGGGTGTTGACTACGGAAATATTTTTCCCCAATGCTTTGCCCATTTCGTCCGCTACTGCTCTTGTGGTAAGATCCGTTCCTCCGCCTGGATTATAAGGAACCACTATAGTAATATCTTTGGCCGGCCAGTTTGCTTCCGATGCTTTGAAAACTGAGGAAACCTTTGGCCAAGCTATAGCAAGGCCAACCACAACAACTGCCGCAATACCCCAAACAACTGCCTTTTGATTCATAAAATACAACCTCCATTAGTTTAGTTTCTTGACCGATTCGCCCAGCATAAGCTCACAAGCTATTTTCTCCTGATGCCATTGCTCGGTTTCCGATTCGTCTAAAATACTTCTCATCAAAGCTTTCATAGCTACCTCACCGATTTGCTGCTCAGACTGACTGATACATGTAAACTTAGGTACATTCAATTGAGTCCAACTCGGTGTTCCAATAATTACCACAGAAAAATCTTCCGGTATTCTCACCCCTTTCTCTCTTAATAACTGTATTCCCCCCTCTGCCATAATATGGTGTCCAAAAACGATAGCGGTTACATTTGAATTAAGAAACGGCTCTGTTAAGCGATAACCTTCCGCAGAGCTAAGGTCACCTAATTGAATCCATTTAGATTCCAACTGTAAACCACATTCGTGCATAGCTGCTGTATATCCCAGCTTCCTTTCTTGGACGTTAATAAATGTATCCCAGCCAATAAACCCGATACGGGTATGGCCTTGAGAAACCAAATGCTTGACGGCGGAGTAACCACTGTTCCAGTTGTCGGAACCAACGAAGTCATAATGCTCAACGCCAATCAAAGGTCTTTCCAGAATTACGTAGGGGATACCCAAGCTTCGCAGATGATCCGTATTTTCGGTCCCGCCAATACTAGGGCTGATAATTAATCCGTCTACTCGCTGCTCAATCATCTTCTGGATAATTTGTCTTTCCTTATCCATATCATCCACGGTTGTACTGATCGAAATAAAGTATCCGTGTCGATGTGCAGCTTCCTCTATCGCGATTATAATCCGGGTAAAGAATGGATTGTCGAACTGCGGAACCAGAACAGCAAGGATGCCCCGCTCCTTACCTTTCAAGCTGCTGGCCACGGCGCTCTTCATGTAATTCAGCTCTTTCGCTGCCTGCAGCACCCTCTCCTTAAGATCCTCACTCACATAACGTTTATTTGAGTCGTTAAGGATATATGAAACGGTGGCTATAGATGTCTCTGCCAACTTGGCCACGTCATTTAGGGTAGCGTATTTCTTCTTTTTCAGCTTTTCCATTTGATAACACCTCTCCTTAGGTAAACGTTTACTAACTTATTAATTATAACAGGGAAACGTTTACTTTTCTAATGTTATAAAAAGCAACCGAGTTGCTTTATTCCGTTTATGCACACGTGTTCCAAACAACTCAAAAATTTTTATGCACACGTGTTCTAAAATTAATATTATGCTGGAATGTAAGCGAAGTCAAGAGTTATTTTTGGGTAAATCAACCATTCTTTCTGGGTATTGTAATATCAAAACAGGGTATGTTATAATCTCTCCAATTAGCCTTAGATTCAATAAATACGGGGCTTTCTCCTGTGTATAGCAAGCATGGCTGCTCAAGGGTAGGCTTTATTTTAGGTCGTTAATTATACTTCATTAGAGAATGGAGGGGTGCGCTACTTAATTAATATTTTAGCGGATAGGTAAACGTTTACCTAAATGGATGTTAAAATGCTCTCAAAGGACCCTTCTGGACTTCAAATCTAGTGTTTGGAAGCGCTTCATTTATGGTTTCCGCTTCTCCCCTTACTCTCCAGTGATAATCGAAAGGATGGCATCCCAATGTTACGTAAAGCAAACCATCTTCTTTTTGTCGCTGTTTTGTTATTTGCAGTGTGGTTTAATCCTGGACCCACATTAGCTGACAGCGCTCCGGTCTACAGCCTGGCCTTAGACAATGGGCAAGTGACAGTAGGAAATGAAGTGAAGGTTACGGTCAAAGCTGAGCATGCAGTCAATCTGTATGGCTATGAAGTTGTATTGGAATATGAACCGGATAAATTGGAATATGTCCGAACCGTCAATATTATGGGTGATGGCGGTTTATCGATTACTCCAATCCTGCAAGGAAACCGCATCACTTTTGCCCATACCAATATAGGGAAGGATAACGTAAATAGCGGTAATTTTAATCTAAGCACATTTACATTTTTTAGTAAGAGTTCTGGAAATTCTCCCATTATCCTGCGATCTGTAAAAGCCGTTAACCAGCATGACGATTACCTTGATTACCAGTTATGGAACTCGGGATCTCAAGCTAATCTTTTAGTAAACAACAAGGGCAGCAGCGGTAGTAATAGTAGTACTGGTACCCCCGATATTGGAAATCCGACAGCAGATGGACCCAGTAAGTCATCTGATGGAGTACATATTATTAATTCTTCCCCGCTGCTTGAGCAAACCTCGGATGGAAGTATCATTTCCAAATGGAATTTGGATGCGACAGCTTTAAATCAAGCGGTTGATCAATTAATTGCTTCCGGAAATCAAAGTAAAATAGAACTGGAAATAAGGGGAAACACTCAAGCCGTACAGGTACAGCTGCCCGTTGATAGTTTGGCATATGCTCTATCCAAAATATCCGAGTCGGTTATTTCCATAAAATTCGATACCGTTAGCTATGACTTGCCTCTTAAAGCGCTGAATATGACTGACTTGACCCGTGCACTGAATTCAGATGCAAAGGATATAAAAATCACAATATCCATTCAAAAGCTTGAAGGAGTTGCAGCTGCTCAACTTGACTCTAAAATAAAGGAAGCCGGATATCAATTACTAACGAATGCAATAGAATTTAACATCACAGCAGAAGCCAACGGAAACTCGCTTTCGGTCAATGACTTCGGTTCGACCTATGTGCCCCGGACTCTGGTTTTACCTGATTCAGTCAATGTAAACACGGCTGCTGCTGTAATTTACGATCCTAGCACCGGGGAAATTAACTTTGTCCCAGCCCTCTTCACAGAGTCGAACGGTATCTTACAGGTTACTATCCAACGAACCGGTAACAGCATCTACACGGTTATAAAGTCATCCAAGACATTTTTAGACATGGAGGGCCATTGGGCAAAAGCAGATGTCGAGCAATTGACTTCTAAACTGCTCATCAAAGGCAAAAGCGACACCCGCTTTGCTCCTCAAAATCAAATTACCCGTGCGGAATTTGCTATACTGCTGGCTCGCGGACTTGGCCTTACAGCATCTGATACATCCAAGTTTGTTGATATCCAATCCTCAGATTGGTTTGCTCCAGCAGTTGGGGCCGCAGTTAAAGCTGGTTTAATAGACGGCTATGAGGACAGCACGTTCCGTCCAAATGCCAATATTACGCGAGAGCAGATGGCCGTTATGATCACACGGGCTATAGCACTGACCGGTAAAAAGGTAAATGCATATCCTGTACGGACCCCCTCATTCGTAGACGCCCCATCGATCAGCGGGTGGGCGAAAGATGCTGTTGCCCGTTCTGTTAGTATGGGTATCATGAATGGTGTTACAGACAGCACATTTGCGCCGAATGACAATGCAACCCGTGCCCAAGCGGCTGTAATGCTGAAAAGATCATTGCAATTGCTGCAATTTATGAACTAATTCAGATAATCCAATATAGCGGCATTTGCGTCACAAATGAGAGACTGCGATGGAAAGATTCCATCGCAGTCTCTTTGTTGCTATTTAAGGCAGAGCTAGTGGGGGATCGCTCCACTAGCTCTCGAACGTCATTCTGAAGACGTTCAAGGAGTAATGATTTTCTGTGCTACCGCTGCGAGGTCCACAATGTCAATCACACCATCTTTATTGATATCCGCACTATTAAGCCAATTAGGGCTTCCCAAGGTTTCTCCATAATGACTCGCAACAATGGCCAAATCCCCGATATTAATGATGTTGTCTCCGTTCAAGTCTCCTTGTAATGCAATATGAACGGAAGCTACGAAGCTCTGTATGGAAGCATTCAAATGCTGGAGCTCCTGATTCACCTGCTCTTGTGAAACAGTCCCGCTGCCCGCTGCAGCCCTAGCTTTATCAATAGCGGCCTGCAGAATCGCTTTTGACCCCGCTGGATACTGTCCTGGCTGGTTGCCCTCCACAGCTGAATTATATAGAGCCTGAGCATCTTGAATTAACGCATTCAGAGGTGCTTTATCGACCACATGAATTTGTACTGTATAAGTGGCTCCTTCTGCTTGGCTCACTATCCCGTCACCGTCAGAGACAGCAACCTTAGATACAGTTACTGCACTTGTTGCAGATTGGGAAATGGAGCGGGCTTTAAAGCCCAGCTTCAGAATAGCTCCGCTGTTGTTTGGGTTAATTGCATAGTTAGAGCCTTCACTTGCTGCAATAATTCGGACCTGCCCTAAGGTTTCGGACTTACTGATGAAGATACCGTTAAGCAATGGAGTTACAGAGAGCCATTCCAATTGCACCGGATCATAGTTTATAGTCAGATCTTGAGCATAGATCTTTCCATTTACAGTCTGAATCCCATTGTTTAACCCGTAGATCAAATCAAGGGTTTGCCCTGAATTCACGCTGGAGCTGCCAAGTAAAGTCGCAGATAGAGCGGGAGCAGCGTCTTGACCGCTGATTGTGATCATCATTTGTCCTTTGACGCCGGAGCTGTCTTTGGCTGCTGCCTCCACTTTAACGGTTCCATTTAATAATGCAGTCAACAACCCGTTCTGATCAATTGTCCCCAAATTAGTGGCTGTTCCGTCGATGTTATATACCGACCAAGTAACCGACTTATTACTCGCATTAACAGGCAATACCGTGGCAGATAATTGTAGTGTTCCTCCTTTAGTATGGATTGCGGAACCGCCACTACTAGATAAATTGATATAGGTGACAAGGCTTACGGAGGCGTTTGTTGGTGTATGAATTGAAGCGCTAGGGCCATACATGCTCCAGTTCCCAGCTCCGTCGGCTGCCTTGACTGTAAACGTATAGTTAGTGTCCGGGTTTAATTGCGTCAGATTGTATTGGGTCAACGGGCTGCTTAAGGAAGCGATCTCAGAATAGGTATTGCCTGTAACTGTGTAAATCTTATATCTGGTTACCCCTATATTATCAGCTGCAGCTGACCAATTAAGAGTAGCCCCCGAAGGGCTAACATTAGAAGCTGTCATACTACTGTTAACTGGCCATACTGGCGGTATTGTATCCACCGTGCCGCCATCCGTGACTCCAAGCTCCATGGAGAAATAACTGTTAGCAGTAGCTGTTCCAGTCCCGGTCCCTATTCGGGTCCCGTAGCCCGTTATGCGAACCAGTCGTGCCTGCACGGGCGCCCCTAATAAGAACGTTTCAACATCAGCCAGAGAAGACTCTGTTCCAGGTAAAACCTGGTGGCTCATAATATGGCCGTTTCCAAGATTATCAAGCTGCCAAGCCGGATTCGATTGCTTCGTCCAGTTGATTCCATCCATTGATGTTTCAATATCAAAATAGTATTGTCTCCTGTTTTGCGTATCTTTATTGAAGCCTATAGAAACACTGTTTATTATCTTTGGCGTATCGCCAAGGTAGAAACGTACCCAAACTCCTCCATTTGACGAAGCCGACCAGCTGGTATCCTTATTGCTATCAATTAGATTGATTACACTGCTGCTTCCGTTGCTTGCTGTAATTGTTTCTGTTTTGGGGATAATATCATAATTAACTGAATAAGAACCGTCAATATCTGTACCTTTATGAACCTTAATTATAAACGGGCTTTTTGCAGCATCGTTTGGCGTGGTTATCGTTACTGTAGAGCCATTCTCCCCTATAGCCGTAAGAACAGGCAAATTTTCATAATCAAGCGGAATGGGTACCGAATACATTGTTGTTTCCGGGTTAAACCCGTTAATAAGCTGACCATCCAGATATATGCCTGACAGCTTCGGAACATAGGTGTTCAGCGTACCAGACTCATCCATATAATTTGGAACAGTTGATGAGCTTATTTTAGCTACAGCTTGGAGGCCAAGCCTATCCGTAAGCTGCTGAATATATAGGCTTGCCGGATTAACGGCTGTCCCATTACTGTACTCATATGCCGGGAAATTGGGAACTTTTCCAGGGTCCACATTCTCCATGATAAAGGGTACTCTAACCGATGCGGCTGACTGTCCGAATAAATAGTTGGCATCGAGTGGCGGCTGACTTATGATATACGGACCATTGTTGTTCCACAACGTATAGTTGACGCCCGCCCAGCCATGGGCTGTACCATTATTCCATCTGTTCTGAATGTAAATCCGAGCATTCATACTGTCATAAAGTCCTCCTGAAGACCATCTAAGATGCGGCTCACTTGCATCCATTGAATAAGTGGCTGTGGAGTTGTAAAACACATTAGGTCCCGATATACCACCCATAACGATATATCCGTGACGAGGATATCTGGCAAAGGCCCTTTGTGTCAAAACCAGCTGTCCTCCAGATATGGAAAAACCATAACGGCGTTCACCCGCCGTAGTTTTGCTTACAGGCTCCAATACATTGGCATCCTGAATAGTTAGCCATTTCACGCCATTGGTAGCAGTTACAGCCACATCAATATGATAGGTGGTATAGTTTCTTACCCAAACATTTTGGGCGTCCGAGAATCGCACACCAACCTGTGCATGGAGTTCATCCTCATATTGCTTATATGTCATTCCGAATGATGTGCTTACACTTGTAACTGCTTTATCAAACCTTGATATCAGTTGAATATTCTCTATTCCAACGTTTTCTATTCTGCCTAAAGTGCTGAATTTAGTAACGGTGGACACTCCATATTTCATATCCAGAGAATCATCCAATGGTTCCTTTAATGTAATTGTATTTGTAGCTTGATCTACTGCCTTAATAGTTCTTTCCTTTACCAGACTATCCCAATAGCTCATGTCACTTGACCACTGATTTTCAGAAATAACTCCTGGCATTTCGGTTATTACATCCATATAAAGATCGTGAACCCATGCAAGATTAGTTGCTTTTTTCACATTCACGGTATCTCCCGCATTAAGACCATTGACACTTTCAAGCCGGAAGGTATGTGCTCCTGCCGGAACATATTGGTCAACCACATGAATCGCAGCTTCACTAACGGAATCTCTGCCCCCTGCAACATTGAAAATTGCCGTACTTTTATCATAGGCTAACGACTTCCAGGTTGCGACAATCTTCGTGACATCGGATTCAGGGTTTTCGGACTGAGCATAATCATACCAATTGTCTTGGGTAATAGCGGGGGCATTCTTGTCAATCATGCCATTGCCTTCTCCCTTGATTACGATACCGCTCGCGCTAATTTTGAGCGTACTGCTCGTTCTATAAGTTCCCGCTTTTAAAAGAATAGCTCCCCTAAAGCCGTTCGCATCCGGGGCAATACGACTAAGGGCATCGATAGCATTCTGTATGCGGGTATAATCATCTCCATTGCCTGGAATCGGCTCAAGAATAATTTTTACTGGAACATTCGGTATCGCAACTCCCCCACCCTTATAACCTACGTCGGAATAGTCTATAACCCGATTTCCCTTATAGTCAGGGAAGTAAACCAGCTTTCCGTCACTGCCTTTATCCACAGCCGGATAGGGGGTGCTGTCATTATAGGCAGATGAACCTGTAACTGCGGTAAAATAATAGCTGTCGTAGTATTGTTTCCCGTTATCACTCAAATTGAAATTCATAACATACGTGCCTTTAAGACTTGCTGTTGCAGATGGCGTTATTTCTAACAGCGCATCTTTGCCAAGGTTCTGTTGGGGGAATGAATATATAGGGTTGCCGCCAGGGTCCTTTAGCACACCGCCAATTACAATATCTTTTTTGGCTTTAACAGTGAACTTAGGGACATTTCCATTTAGCTCAACCAAGGCTGGACGGCCTATAGTCTGACTCATGCCCGAGTATACCGGAAGGATATCTGCAATGTTTTCGGTCGGATAAACTACTGGCGGCTTCGGATCAATCTCCTGTTTGCCATTGGCCATAAAGTTGTAAATCCGTATAAAGCTCGCTCCCTGTATCATTTCACCTGTCAGCATGACGTATCTGGCATTAATCATGTTATCGAGTGTATAAGTCATGGTCTTATTACCGTTACCATCAACTAAATCTGCAGTATTCTGGGTTACCACAGTAGTCCAACCAACCGGTTTGTTATAATTAGCAAGGCCGCCAGAGCCCTCGATTGTGGTGGTTGACAGTGCACTCCACTTATCGGTGTCATTGGTATACTCGATGCGATACTGCGATGCTCTCTGCTTTAACTGGGTAAAATTAGTTTGGAAGTTAACAACAAACTGAAAAATATCTTTTTGCTCTTTCAAGTCAACCGCAATCCAAAATTGGTTTTTCCCCTGAGAAACGGAAGCCGATGTTGATTGTGACTGATCAACATCCCAATAATCGGATATTCCAGCTTTAAATACATTTTCCGGCTTGGAGCCTGCCCGTATTGAGCTTGTCTTAATGCTGCCTACCGTTGAATTCAATGCGTAGTCTATCGGGATAAAATCAGCATAAACAGGCACTGAACTTAGAGCCATTACAATAGCAATAATGAATCCTGTCAGAATGCGAAAGCCGGCACGCTTTTTAACTCTGCTCATAAAGATGCCTCACTCCTAATAATTGATTTCAAAAACTACACCTTAAATTTGGTAATTAACAATTGCAATTGTTCCGCCATTCGAGCAAGATAACTAGCCGACGATGAGAGTTCTTCCATCGAAGCCTGCTGTTCCTGGGATGCGCTTGAAACAGTCTGTGTACCTGCCGCAGTTTCTTCAGATAATCGCTTAACTATTTGTATAGAATTTACTGCCTCATCTACACTGGCAGCCATCTCTTCAATAGCTGCAGAGACTTCTTGAATTTGCCCGGATACTTGATATACGGATAATTGAATCTTGCCAAATGCTTTACCCGCTTGATCTATGACCACGGTTCCCTCGTTTACTTCTTTAAGGCTTACATCCATAGAACTCATTGCATGGCTAGTATCCGTTAGAATCGTATGAACCAGTTCAGTAATTTGTTTCGCTGAACCATCCGATTGCTCGGCGAGCTTTTTCACCTCCTCTGCAACAGCTGCGAACCCTTTCCCTTGCTCACCGGCACGTGCAGCTTCGATTGCTGCATTAAGTGCCAACAAATGCGTTTGTGAGGATATACCCGTGATGACTGAAGCGATTTGATTAATTTCATGTGAACGTTCACCAAGATTTTTTATTATATTGGCTAACCTCTGGATGGAAAGTTCTATGGAATTCATTTGTTGTATGGCTGTTTGTATCGTTTCGTTACCTATGGATGCAATATCGGAGGATTGATTGGAGGCCGTGGAAACATCCTGAATGTTCGAAGCCATTTCATGAACACTCCTGGACATATCATTAATGGTTGCAAGGCTGTCATGCAAGCAAGCTGCTTGCTTCTCAGATCCGGAAGCTATGGTCTGCATAATTTGCGCTATATGCTCGGTCGACAGGTTGCTTTGTTCGGAACTG
This sequence comes from Paenibacillus sp. GCM10027630, assembly GCF_042676305.1. Classification (NCBI taxonomy): domain Bacteria; kingdom Bacillati; phylum Bacillota; class Bacilli; order Caryophanales; family Paenibacillaceae; genus Paenibacillus; species Paenibacillus sp. GCM10027630. Next base: position 58,490 of record NZ_JBHTGY010000030.1, read on the forward strand.
ACAGTTAATTGCTCTGAAGAAGCAGCAACCTGATCCGCAGTGGAACCGACATGCTGTATCATCATTCGAAGATTATTGATCATTTGATTAAAATACAGCGCCAAATCTCCAATCTCATCCTTTGTAGTTACAAGAATGTGCTTCGTTAAATCCCCTTCACCTTCCGCGATCTGCTTCAGCTGTTGATTTACTTGAAGCACTGGCTTGACTATCCTCTTGGATAAGATCAGTGCAAGACTTATTGCTATTAGAAATGTAACGACAATAACGGAAATATTAAATCGATTAGCAAAGGAATTAAAAGAGGTAATTTCTTTTTCCTGCTCTGCTATTACCTTCGATAACTTATCCGTATAGGAATTTAAAGAATTCAGTACCGGCTCTAAAGGAACCTCTATATATTGAGCTTGGGCATTTTGTATTGCTTGAGATGGATATTTTGTAAAAACCGCATCAATTTGCTTCAAATATTTATTCCATTCCATATCGAAGGTAGTGATTGCTGACAGCTCTCCGCTGTCATGATAATGGCTTTTGATAATAATCGTTAATTGATCGGATACTTCTTGGACGTCTTTTTCAAATAAGGACAAATATTTCTTCTTTCCTTCATCAGTCGAACTCATCAGATACCAAGCGCCGTCTGCGTTCGTGCTACGGACCAGATAGCTCAGCTTCTGCAGAACGGATTGCTCATTCTCGTTATTAAGGATTCCATTCGACAGTGAATTAACTTTAACCTGAATTAACATATTACAGCCAATCGCAATTAAAAATAACAAAGAAACAGCCAAAAATCCTAAAAGAAGCTTGCTGCGTATAGTAAACCTCATTCCAAATATCCCGCCTTCGTTAATACTGCTTCTTTTCATGTGAGTAGGTAAACGTTTACATAATGGTATACAGTAAGCGTTTACAAATCTTTTTCTCCTTTCTTCCTAGAAATAACTATTCCCTCAATATCGGAATTATACCATGTACACTTTTGAATACAAGACTCAATTGTAAATTTATTCCTCTAAAAATCCATTGAGGCTGTGATGCGCCGTGGTAGAAAATGAATGAAACGGGACCCACAGTAAGTACCAAGGGTCCCCCACCTGCTTAATCTTTAACAACGGGAATCGGATTAACTTTTATTCTTAAAGGATGATAGGCTTTGCTTTTGTATGCATTAGCAGCTTCTGCAAGTCCTTGGTCCCCGCCTTGCTGCTTCCACTGAGTAATCACTTTAGGCCAATCGCTGACCGGTTTTTCCCCAACCACTATTTTACTCATCGCTTCCAGTATCATAGGCGGAATTCCAGTATTCAAGTTGAGTGTCGGCTTGGCATCCAATGCGGTTAAAGGAGGATTCCAACGTATGTTTTCCCGTCCTTCCTTCGCTACGATATCTTTGAAATCTTTAATTAGCTGCTGTCCCAATGGAGATGCCTCCAGCAATAACTTGTTGTACGTATTATCTTGAATCATCCAGAGCCAGCCACGGAAGCTTTCTGCTCTAATCTGCTCATCGGTTTTGGGATCGTATTTAATTACACCATTCTCAACGGTATGGTCTTTGCCTTCAAGCCCGTAGGTGAAAAATTTGGTCGCTTCATCCGTCAGCATCCAGTTCAAAAATTTAACAATGACTTCAGGATTTTTGGTTTCTTTTGTTATCATAAAAGCACGGGTTACTTCATCTATCAAGCTGTAACCGCCTGATCCGTCAGGTCCTATTGGCGAAGGAATAAGTGCCAGCTTGGCCTCAGGGACATTTTTCGACAAACCGGTTTGTAAAGGAATGAAGTTGTTCGCATTGGCTTGGAACATTCCCGCTTTGCCTGTATTGATTACATTCTGGTATTGAACTTTAGTTTGCGTAAGGAATTCCTTGGACATTAAGCCTTCTTCATACATGGTCCTATAGGTTTGAAGTGCTTGCTGCATATTCGCGGCATTGAAAAATTTGGGAACCGGATTGCCCCCCGTATCTACTGTCCACTGGTTAGGCAGCACATCAAAGGCACCGAAGAATGTATCCATCTGTTCAAAATTTTGTCGTCCGACATACGGTTGCGCTACTCCCAGCTTTTTAAACGCACGCAATACATTGACCATTTCATCTACCGTCTTGGGAACCGGCAATCCGGTTTTTTCCAACAAATCCATCCGAATGTACGTCGAAGAACGTTCTGCAACCGTAATAAACTGCGGTATCCCGTATATCTTCCCATCATAAGTTTCCTTATCCCAGGCGTCTTTAGGAATAAACTTCTTCAATTCGGGGCCGTATTTATCAATGAGGTCATTCAATGGCATAAACATTCCGGCTTGCAAGGCCTGTTGAAGGGCTATACCGTTAGATGATCCAAAGCCTCCCCCTGTAGCAATAACATTCGGAATGTCCCCTGAGGCAAACATAACATCCATAGACTTGGAGAAAGGATCCGCCAGCACCTTGAACTTTATTTTGGTATTCGTTAATTGTTCCAGCTTTTTTACATAGGGGTCATTATCAATATCGGGGTTCTTCGACAAGTAAGTCGCATTATAAGGCATTGAAATGCTAAAATTCGTGCTTACAGGAGCTTTCGACACCGTCGTTGCACCCCCACCCGTATCATTACCAGGACTGCAACCCGCTATCGCCACCACGCCCATTAAGGAAACTGTACTGATTGCTACCGTCTTCTTCATTTTCTTTTTCAAAGCTTAATCCCTCCCTTTTTAGGTTCAAAGCCAATCAAAACTTTATTCTTTAATCGATCCAAGCAGCATTCCTTTCATAAAGAAACGTTGCAGAAACGGGTAAAGGGCAAGAATAGGTACTGTCGCGACTAGTATAGTCGCCATTTGCACTCCAAAAGGTGAATTCTGCAATATCGATTCAAAGAGATCTCCTGAGCTCGTGCTCAAATTATCGTGAGTAACCATGTCATGCAAAATAATTTGCAACGGCATCAGCGTCCGGCTTTGTATGTAGTAAAGTGCGGATTGATAGCTGTTCCAGAAACCAACTCCATAAAACAGGGCCATTGTCGCCATAATCGGCGCAGATAAAGGAAGGATAATTCGGAGCAATATACCAGCCTCTCCACATCCATCGATACGTGAGCAGTCGATCAGTGCATTAGGGATTCCCATAAAAAAGGTACGCATTACGATTAAGTTGAACGGGCTGATCATCGCAGGAACCATTAATGCCCATAGCGTGTTAACCATATGCAAATTTTTAATCACCAAGTAAGTTGGAATCAAAGGTGCCGAGAAAATCATCGTTAGCATCACCATCATCAGCACGGCTTTGCGGTACTTGTATTCCTGGCGTGAAAGTGAATAAGCAAGTGTAGAAGTCATGATTAAGCTTAGCAAAGTTCCGACAACGGTAATGTAAATGGTAATCCCATAGGCATTCCAAATTTGCTTATCCTGGAACACAAACTGATAGTTAATAAGAGTTGGATGGACCGGCCATAGGCCTACATCCCCGTTTACTACGGAGGAGGGTGAACTGAAAGAGACGGCAATGAGGTTAATAAAGGGTAAAAAGATCGTTAAAGCAAGCAACGTAAGACCAACAAGATTGAGGATTTGAAACAAATCTCTGCTTGGATTTGACTTCCTCATAGGAAAGTCCCCCCTTTAAAACAAGCTGTTTTCAGTTAATTTTTTACTGATATAGTTGGTTGTCATGATTAAGATAAACCCGATTACCGATTTGAATAACCCTATCGCCGTTGTAAGGCTATATTGTGAGCCCAACAAGCCTATCCGGAAAATAAAGGTATCCAGAATGTCACCGTTGTTCATGTTAAGCGGATTAAGAAACGGATATACTCGTTCGAACCCAATATCCAAAAATTTTCCAAGATGCAGCAGCAATAAGATCGTAAAAGTCGGCATTAAAGAAGGTATCGTGATGGCCCACAGCTGCTTCCATCTGTTAGCGCCATCAATGGATGCCGCTTCGTACAGCTCGGTGTTCACCCCTGCCAGTGCAGCCAAGTAGACAATGGTTCCCCAGCCAATACCTTGCCAAATACTGGAACCTACGAGAATTGACCGAATATAGGATTCCGATCCCAGAAAATAAATCGGTTCAAACCCTAACGACTGGATGACATGATTGATGATACCTGTGGATGGAGACATTACTCCCATAAAAATTCCGCCGATAATGACCCAGGATAAAAAATGGGGCACATAAATTACCGTCTGGATGACCCTTTTATAAAACACAAATCTCATTTCATTCAGCATCAATGCCACTATCATCGACAAAGGGAAAAATAGCAGCTCATAGCCGCCCAAAATCAATGTATTAACAAGTGAGTGCAAGGCATCGGGAGCGCTAAAAAACTGACGAAAGTATTTCAGACCGACCCACTGGCTTTTCCAAATTCCTGCGAAAATGTTATAGTCCTTAAACGCAATTACGGAACCAAAAAGCGGGATATATTTGATGATGATAAAGTATAGAATCCCCGGCAGCGATAATAAATAAAGCATTTTATACTTGCGAATATTAAATAACAGACTATCTTTATTTACTTTAGATTTTTGAATTTTTTGCATGTTTGTAACTGCAGCTGACCCTTGAGTCTGATTCAATAGTCCCCCCACCTTATGATCTTAGTCGAGAAAATTTGTAAGAACTGATGAAATGATAGCGCATTCAAAACCGAAGCAAAGGGAATTTTTTTACGGATGAACCATTGTTGGATATTTTAAATTCATCTCCTTCTTGAGTTAGGCTGGTATTTATTGTATAATTGCATTAACGTTAATACAGCTTATGAATTTGATATTAACTTCAATATCCGTTAGTGTCAATTCCTTAATTTTGAAAATTTTTCGTTCTTAGAAGAAGCGTTTATTTTTGAACAGCTCTAATGCTTCTGAATGCTGGAATGCCGCTCATGGATGCAGCTAATAAATACGGGGGAGGAAATATAAACTCATGTAAACGTTTACTTCACTTTATTAATTAAATTTATTGAAAACAAGGAGGTACGGAAATCATGGATGTTCTAGGAACAGATACAGCTGAAGCTGCAATAACCATCACTACATGTGCAGAAGGCGGCGGACTAAAGGATGCTATTGATGCGGCGGGTGCCGGGTACTTAACTATCCAAAACCTCACCGTAACTGCCGGAACATTGAATTTAGCTGACTGCCAATTTATCAACCGCAACCTCATGAATCTTATCACTCTCGAAGTTGCAGGCACGGCTGATTTTGAGTACTCCACTGTACCGGCTAGCGCTTTTAAAGCTAATAAAGTATTGGAAAACGTAAAGCTATTACATACAGCGACGATTAATGAAAGCGCTTTTGAGGAATGCTCCAATCTGTTGACAGCAGATCTGCCGGCTGTAACCATGTTGAATGGCCGAGTATTTTATAACTGCTACGCATTAAAGCAAGCGAGCCTGCCTCAGTTAGCCTCCATGGAAAACAGAACATTTTACCGATGCACCTCCCTCATCTCTCTTTTACTTGGGGAAGAACCGCCCGCTCTTATTGGGTCCTATTGGTTTAAGGAAATTATTTCATTGAAGGTTTTTGTCCCGACCCAAGAGTCTATTTTGAAATATAAGGATATTTATGAATTCTCAGATTTCAAGGTGAAATTAGTGGGCGATGACAGCGTTGACAATGATGATGAGAGCAGCAGGTCCTATTATGATTACAAATACGATGCTGATTTAATTTACGATTACACGGGTCCCTATTACACAGGTGAAATTAAGGTAGGCCTTAATCTGTACAGCTTTAACGCGAACCTGAATGCATGGCTTACAAACGGCGGCAGCGCTGCACCTCCGATGGATACTTTGCAAGCTATTCGATTCGCCAAAGAAGCCGGTTTTGACGCTGTCGACGTCACAGCCTACTATATTCCCGGGTACAGCAACCAGACGATGCCAACCAAGCCCCATGAAGAAATCCTTCAATACGCATGGAAAATAAAGGCATTCTGCAAAGAACTGGATATTGAAATTAGCGGCACCGGTGTGGGAAATAATTTTGCTGATCCGAGGGATGAGAAGCGTGCTCTCGACCTTGAGCGGGTTAAGTATTGGATCGATATTGCTGCTGAGATGGGCGCTCCAGTTATCCGCTTGTTCTCAGGAAATGTCCCCAGAGATATTATGGATTCCGATTGGGAAACCATAGCAAGGGATAGAATTGCTCCAGCCTTAAGGGAATGTACAGAGTATGCTGCGGCAAGAGGCGTTAAGGTCGGGCTGCAAAACCACGGAGACATGACAGCTACAGCCGGTCAGATCATCCAAATTATAAAATGGGTTAATCATCCTAATATTGGAATTATCAACGATACCGGTTACTTTAGAAAGTTCCGCAGCCATAACGGTTTAGGCTATGATTGGTATTCCGATATTAGGGCCGTTCTCCCCTATACGAATAATTTCCAACTGAAGACGAAGCCTGCCGGCCAGGAAACGGACAGCTTTGTTGATCTAACCAGGCTTTTCACCGATATTCGAAATAGCAGTTACCGTGGCTACGTTCCCATTGAATTGCTATGGCGGCCGGGTGACCCGGGTCATCCTAATGATCTTGCTGAGCCTCCTTATGAGGAAATTAAACAGTTCCTTGCAAAGGTTAAAGCGGCCATCCACGATACCCAAATAGCAAAACCGTTATAATAGCCACGAGCTCCGGGCATTCTACGGTGTCCGGAAACTATCTCAAGCTTATCAGCACAGACAGCAAGGTAATAGGAATGAGTTTGAGTAAACGTTTACCTATACAGTTCATCAACATTTTCTAATGATCTATCCATTTATAGCTATTTCTAGGAGGATACAATGAATACTTTGAAAAAAGCTTTGAGTTCGATCCTTGTTGCACTGATGTTAACAGCGCTCCTGCCTGTCGCCGCCTTAGCAGCGAATTCAGTGGCGGCCCAAGCAACTGGCAGCGCAGCAATAACCGTCACAACGTCAACCTATGGACAATTGCAAAGTGTAGTTAACGCTACCAATGTCCCCTACTTGGATGTTAATAGCCTCACCGTTACAGCCGGATTGTTGAACTCAACGGACATTAAATTTATCAATGAGAAGCTAACCAACCTTGCAATCCTTCAAGTTATAGGAACAGCAGACTTTGTGGATTCCACATTGCCAAGCAAAGCATTTGAGGGAAATAAATCATTGCAGACTGTTAAACTTCTAAATACAAAGATTCTTCAATCAAGGGTGTTTTATCAGGCCATTGCTGCAGAAGGAGGCAATCTAAAAACAGTAGAATTGCCTAAAGTAACCAGCATCGCCGACAGAGCCTTCTATAGAAGCCCCATTAAAGCTTTAATCATGGGGGAAGTACCTCCCACAATGATAGGCAGTAAAGGCGGCGATGAAGGTTACTGGTTTAAAGAAGCAACAGGAGATGTAAAGATATACGTCCCGACTCCAGAGGCTATTGAGAAATACGAGAATGTCTTCGCATTTGAAGGCTTTGTTATAAAGGTCATTGGTGATAACAGCGACGATGGGCAATCCGGGCCTATTGACACCTACGGTTATACCGGTTATGGGAATGGCAAGGTTGTTCCCCGAAAAAATGCCTATTACACAGGTGATTACAAGCTTAGCCTTAACTTTTACAGCTTCAACTCGAATTTAAATGCATGGAAATCCAAATGGAATGTTGTACCTCAAACCGATCCATTGGCGCTGAATCCCCTCGATGCTATTCAATGGGCGAAAAATGCCGGATTTGATGCTGTCGATGTGACAGAATATTATATACCCGGATACGATGATAAGCTGACGGAAGAATCGGCTAAACCAGCAATAATGGACTGGGCCAGAAAAATCAAGGCAAAGGCTAAAGAAGTTGGAATTGCCATTAGCGGGACAGGCGCGCAAAATAATTTCGTTCAACCTAGCGATGAGAAGCGTGCGATCGACATGGAACGTTATAAATTTTGGATTGATGTAGCTGCTGAAATGGGAGCTCCCGTTATTCGAGTGTTCGCAGGCGCTACGCCATCAGATGCGAAACAATTGGGATGGGAGAAAATAGCCAAGGAGAGACTTGTTCCTCACCTTAAGGAGCTAGCAGCCTATGGTGCAGCTAAAGGTGTTCAAATTGGATTGCAGAATCATGGAGATTTTACATCTACGGCTGATCAAATTATCCAAATTATCAAATGGGTTGATCATCCTAACATTGGAATTATTGATGATACGGGTTACTTCAGACCTTTTCGCGGCTCGGCTCTAGACTATAACTGGTATGCTGATATCAATGCGGTTCTTCCGTATTCCAACAATTTTCAAGTAAAGAAAAAACCGGCAGGTGCGGAAACCAAAGAGCTCATGGATTTGAACAGACTTTTTACGGGAGTTAGATCCAGCGATTATCGCGGATTTATTCCAGCAGAGCTGCTTTGGAATCCGGGTGATGTTGGCCATCCTTCAACTCTTACCACACCGCCTTACGAAGAGGTTAGTGGATTTCTTGCTAAAATGAAAGAAGCTATGGAAAAATCTAAAACTTCAGGGAAAATTGGTATGTCTACCTTATCAGCAAATGACTTAAACCAATCGGTCGGATTGTCGTGGACTCCATCTCCGCAAGCTACTCAAGGTTATTTTGTAAAAAGAAAAATGAACGATAATACTTATAAATTAGTAGGCACTGTAGGTGCTGCAACCTATTCGTTTACGGAAACCGGCTTAACTAATTACCAAACGTATACTTATGTGGTTACAGGTTTTGACTCCGAAAGAGAATATGCGGAATCTAATGAAGTTAGCGCCAGACCTTATAAACAGGATTCTCATTCCACTCCTTCAAGAGGAACATCTGGTGGCGGAAGTGGTGGTGGTCCTGTCAGTACAGGTACTGATCCTGCCTCTGGAAGCAATTCGAACGTAAACAAAGATGGCGTGAAACTCGATGCTGCTACAGTAAAAGAGAAAGTCGGCGATAAAACAGTAAATAGAGTTATCATTAATTCCGAAAGCTTAAACAAAGCAATCGATGCCATTAAAAACAATCAGTCCGGCCAACAAAAAATTACTATACAGGTAGAAGGCAAGGAACCCGTTGCCCTTGTTCAGCTAACAGCCGACGCCTGGCTAAATGCACAAAATTCTGCTGCTGGGATAGTACTTTCTATTAAGTCAGACACATCCACCTACGATCTACCCATTAAAGCGCTTAGTGCAGATATAATTACAAAGTTACTCAACGGCGACGCCAAAAATAATGTGATCAACATTCAAATTGAAAAAATCAGCGGTCCATTGGCTGATGAAATCTCAAAGAAGGCAGCTCAGAGCGGTTTGAACCTGCTTGGAGATATGGTTGATTATAAAATTACGGCTAATGTCGTTGAAGTAGCTGATTTCAACGGGGTTTATGTTTCAAGAAGCTTAGCCTTACCGAATTCGGTGGACGACAAAACAACTACAGTGCTGCTTTATAATCCTAGTACGGGTAAGTTTTCGTTCGTACCGGCTATATTCAACAACTCCGGATCGCAAGTTACATTTAAACGTTCAGGCAACAGCATTTATACAATCGCTCAAAATCGTAAAACATTTAGCGATATAAGCACTCATTGGGCTAAAAACGATATTGAGCTGTTAGCCTCCAAGCTTGTAGTAGAGGGCTCCACAGACCAATTATTTACACCGGATAAAAGCATTACCCGAGCAGAATTTGCCTCTTTATTAGTTCGTTCGCTTGGATTGAACCCGGTAAAAGATGGAATATTCAAAGATGTGAATTCCGACATCTGGTATTCCGAGACGGTTAACGCTGCTGCCAAGGCAGGACTCGTTAATGGCTTCGAAGGCGACAACTTCAAACCAAACGATACGATCACACGTGAGCAAATGGCTGTGATGATTTCCAGAGCTATTGACTTCACAGGCAACAAGGCCAAGGGTAGCCTGAATTCAACAAGCTCGTTCACGGATAGCGGCATGATCAGCAGTTGGGCTCAAGCTGCAGTAGCAGCTGCCGTTAATGCTAAAATCATTAATGGCGTCAGCGATACAACATTCGTGCCTTCCGCTAACGCTACACGAGCTGAAGCTACCGTTATGCTGAAACGTTTGCTGCAATACGTTCAATTTATTAATTAATTATTGCCATTCAAAAAGACTAGACTTAACAGCGATAACCGCTGCTAGGTCTAGTCTTTTGTTAGCCAATCAATTTAATCAAACTGCTGAATTCAAGCTCTTCAAATTTTTGAAGTGCTGAGCTGCGATTTATTTTCCAACAACAATTTTCCAAAGCACATTCAACAGGTACGTCCACTTTAATTGTCGCCAAGTCTTTGGACAAGAAAAGCATATCCTTATTACTCTCTATTTTTAATTTGGTGCTAACGGGGAGCTTTTCAATGTTTTCTAACACGCCAAGCACAGATCCGTACTCTTTAATAAGCTTATGTGCAGTTTTCTCGCCAATTCCCCGAACTCCCGGATAATTATCCGCAGTATCCCCCATAAAGGCTTTCAAATCAACGATTTGAGATGGATACAATTCCTTCTCATCCCATAGTGATACAGGTGTGTAAACCTGATAATTGGATTTGCCCTTCTTCATTATAATAACCGAAATCTTCTCAGTTACGAGCTGAAGCATATCATGATCCCCTGTTAATATAAGAACATCCGTCTCCGTGCTAATTTGGTTAGCAATGGTACCTATACAATCGTCTGCTTCAAAGCCCGGCACTCCAAAATTCGGTATACCAAGTGAATCGACAACATCCTTTACCAGACCAAATTGCGGAATTAATTCTTCCGGAGCTTCCGCTCTATTGGCTTTATAGGATGAGTACATTTCATTTCGAAAAGTTGCGCTCCCCAAATCCCAACAGCAGAGCAAATGAGTAGGTTGAAACTCCTTGATAGCATCGAATAAATAATGGATGAACCCAAATATTGCGTTAGTAGGGGTGCCGTCGCTCGTCTTCCGAATGTACCCACCATAAGATTGTGCGTAATAAGCTCTAAACAATAATGCCATTCCATCTACAATTAAAGTTCGGTTGCTGCTTTCCCTGTTGTTTTCCATATGTACACTCCAAATATAATTTATATAACATTACTAAACATACCAGACCTTTCCGTTATTGAAAATAGGTATGGACTAAATTTCCTCTATCAATACTTTCCAGCCAGTTCATAATTAATTGACCATTGGATGAAAAAAATGTGACTTCCTTGGTGCACAATTTACGTTGGTTCGGCTGGAAATGACTCTGAGCAATTTCAGTGCTGCTACCAGAAATGTGAGGAGCATTAGGGGAAGTACTACCACTGAAGTGAAGAGCAGTAGCCCAAGTACTACTATCACTGAGGTGAAGAGCAGCAGCCTAAGTACTACCACTGAAGTGAAGAGCATTAGCGGAAGTGCTGCTTCCTCTATCAGCTGGAATGACCAAAAATCAGAGAGATACGGGAACAGTTCGTTCCGCTATCCCTCTGATTTAGTGTCTAATGCTCCTATTTGCCCAACATAACGGAATTACGACTTCCGCTATCGCCTTAAATTGGAGGCTGTTGAGGAAATAACGGAACTCCCTGTTCCGTTCAAATCCCCCATAGATCCTTGCAGCGCAACTTCTCCCCTATCCCTATAAAAATCCACTTTGATAAAGCAGCACGTTAAAGCCATCAGCTCTATTGTAACAATAATCAAAGTAAAGTAAATTGCTCGCTCATTCTTCATCACTTGATGCTGCGATTCGTCAACTATGCGTTATCGAATGGTCTTACTTCCTGTACAAATCAGTTATGGCGCTTGGCTATCTTGATACAAACCGGCTTTGTTACGGTCACAGTCTGTCCTGTCTCTGTCAATCGGCCTGATTGCTGATCAATGGCAAAAGTAACAATCGAATCTGAATCCTGATTAGCTGCCAGCAAAAAGCGGCCATCCGGCGTAATGGCGAAATTACGTGGGGTCTGACCCTGCGTAGACGTATGCTCCACATAGGTTAGTGTCCCGGCCGACTTGTCGATTTTATATACAACAATGCTGTTATGTCCACGATTAGACCCATACAAATAATGGCCTGATGGCGAGATATGAATATCAGCGCATATATTGTACTCTGTAAAATCTTTTGGCAGCGCAGGAACGGTTTGAACATGATGGAGAGCACCGTCTTCAGTATTATGAGAATATGCGGTTATCGTGCAATCCAATTCATTAATGACATACGCAAACGAAATCGAAGGATGGAACACCAAATGCCTCGGACCCGCTCCCGGTTCAGCATGAACCTCATTATGAGGCAACAATCGAGTTTGTTCATAGTCTAATTGATACACTTTGATTTGATCGAGACCTAGATCAGGAACGAATACGTATCGGCCACTGGGGTCAACAACCGCTGAATGGGGATGTGCCGTTTCCTGCCGATCCGTACGAATACTGCTGCCTTCATGCTGTACTTTGTCTGCCGCCTCACCAAGGCTGCCATCGCTATTCACCGGATACAAAGCAACACTACCACTAGTATAATTAGCCAACACCAAGCACGAGGAATCCTCATCCACAGTTACATAGCAAGAGGCTTTTCCCAGAGAAGACTGCTCGTTTAGGAAGGTAAGCCTTCCATCCTGAGGATCAACCGTATAGGAAGTAACCGTACCATCGGCTTTACCGATTTCACTAACCGCATATAACCGAGTTTGATTATGGTTAAGAGTTAAGAAGGATGGGTTTTCGATTTCGCTCAAGCTTTGGTCCAAGGTTAAAGAACCGTTGTCTGTGTTAAGACGATATACATTAATCCCTTTCGATGTCGATGGAGCGTAAGAACCTACATAAACTAACAGCTCATTCTCATTCATTTGATTCATTTGCCGCGTCACTCCTTTTTTATTAATGTGATTTCATCCTTGTTAAAAGCAAAAATTTTGTTCGTTTACCATATTATCCTAACCATATCATATTCTTTTCATAGGTGAAACAGTCGAAAGGATTGACAAGCATGATGCTTATTCGTATGTTTGTTTGAGATCTACCGGAAGAACTGCATAAAAGAAAGGAGTACGACTTGTAACAAATGAATACTACTTCTAAAAAACACGAGGACCAGCTGCAGCAGCCTTCACCCTCACGACGATTATGGATGGCGCTTATATTGGGTTCATTAGCTGCATTCGGCCCGCTTTCTCTCGATATGTATTTGCCTGCATTACCTCTGCTTGGCAATGATTTGCACACAAGCGCCTCACTCGCCCAGCTCAGTCTGACAGCCTGCTTGCTCGGACTTTCGTTAGGGCAGCTGCTCGCGGGACCGCTCAGCGATGTACGAGGCCGCCGCATTCCCCTGCTTATTGGACTTGCGATCTATACAGCAGCATCGCTGCTATGTGCTTTTACCTCTTCGATTTGGGTTTTGATTATACTCCGATTCATTCAGGGCTTGGCCGGATCAGCTGGAATTGTTATCTCCAGAGCCGTCGTAAGGGACTTATATGCCGGTACGGAACTTACTAAGTTTTTCTCACTTTTGATGCTGATCAATGGTGTGGCTCCGATCCTGGCCCCCGTTGCCGGCGGGCAGCTGCTGCGCTTCAGCTCTTGGCCTGTCGTATTCATTGTATTAGGTTTAATCGGCTTACTCATGTTCGTCATCGTCATGTTCGGATTGCCTGAAACCTTGCCGGCTGAGCGGCGTTTGCAAGGCGGAATCCGCAATACACTCTCCACATTTCGCCGCCTCATCAGTGACAAAAGTTTTATGGGCATCGCCCTCTCCCAAGGGCTTGTAGTCGCCGCCATGTTTGCTTATATTTCCGGATCTCCCTTCGTTATACAAAATATTTATGGAGCAACTCCGCAAATGTTCAGTCTGTTCTTTGCTATTAACGGTTTGGGTATTATTATCGCCAGCCAAACCGCCGGTCGATTGGTAAGTCGTATCGGAGAGATGAAGCTGTTAGTCAGCGGACTACTCATAGCTCTATTAGGCGGCATCATGCTGCTCATCATGATCCTTGCAGGAGCTGGACTTGCTGCTGTATTACCTTGCTTGTTTCTTGTTGTGTCCAGTGTCGGGATTGTTACGACAGCCGGTTTTTCTCTGGCCATGCAAAATCAGAAGCAAGCCGCGGGAAGCGCCTCCGCGCTACTAGGCGTACTTTCCTTCATCTTTGGCGGAATCGTTGCACCTCTCGTAGGCTTGGGAGGAGAAGGTACTGCTGTTCCAATGGGCATCGTAATTGCATCAGCGGAGATCGGTGCGGTCTTATGCTATTGGACCCTAGTACGACGCAAGGCGAAGACTGTCAGCATTACAACATAATGAAAGGCAAATAAGACCGCGGCAGCCAATTTTTGAGTTGGCTGCCGCGGTCTTATTTTATAGAGCTATCCGCAAGTACAGTTCAGAACAGGCTTGCGCGCTGCCTGGGTTTCATCAAGACGGCGGACAGGAGTTGTGTAAGGAGCATTCTGAAGCAGCTCCGGATTGTCTTCCGCTTCTTTGGCAATTTGAATCATCGTATCAATGAAAGCATCCAGTGTTTCTTTGCTTTCTGTTTCCGTTGGCTCGATCATAATGCACTCTTCCACATTTAACGGGAAATATATCGTTGGTGGGTGATAGCCAAAGTCTAGCAATCGTTTGGCTACATCCAATGTGCGTACGTTGAATTTCTTGAGCCCTTTGCCCGAAATTACAAATTCATGCTTGCAGACGCGATCGAAAGGCGCTTCGTAATAAGGAGCAAGCCTGCGCAGCATATAATTGGCATTCAACACAGCGCATTCGGAAACCCGACGCAAGCCCTCGGGACCATAAGTACGAATATAAGTGTATGCGCGAACCAGGATGCCGAAGTTACCATAATAAGCTTTCACTCGGCCAATCGATTGCGGTTTGTCGTAATCGAAGTAATAAGATCCATCCGCTGCACGTTCAACGATAGGCTTTGGCAGAAACGGAGCAAGCAGCTTCTTAACTCCGACAGGGCCTGCTCCAGGACCGCCGCCACCATGAGGTGTGCTCATCGTTTTGTGCAAGTTCAAGTGAACGACATCGAAGCCCATATCGCCCGGACGGGTAATGCCCATGATTGCATTAGAGTTAGCCCCATCGTAGTAGAGCAAGCCGCCAGCCTCATGCACAATCGCTGCAATTTCTACAATCTGCTCTTCAAACAAGCCAAGCGTGTTCGGGTTTGTCAGCATCAATGCAGCCGTGTCGGGACCAACTGCTTGACGAAGAGCATCAAGATCGACCAAGCCTTTGGCGTTAGACGGAATGGTAATGGTGTCAAGGCCAGCCACAGTCGCACTCGCGGGATTCGTCCCGTGTGAGGAGTCAGGAACAATAACCTTGGTGCGGTGATCGCCGCGGCTCTCATGGTAAGCGCGGATCATCATCAAGCCGGTCCATTCGCCATGAGCGCCGGCAGCTGGCTGTAGTGTAACCTGATCCATGCCGGTGATGGTTGCGATATCATTTTGCAGCTGATACAGCAGCTCCATAGCACCTTGAATGGAAGACTCCGGCTGATACGGATGTATTTTCGCAAAGCCTGCAAAACGTGCTACATCCTCATTAATCTTGGGATTGTATTTCATCGTGCAGGAACCAAGCGGATAAAAGCCGTTATCAATGCCGAAGTTTCTACGGGATAACGCTGTATAATGGCGAATGACGTCTACTTCGTACACCTCCGGCAATTCAGCCGGTTTAGCACGCAGCAAGTTTTCTGGTACAAGCTTGGCCGTATCTTGACGCGGAACATCGCATTCAGGCAACGAATAGGCGACACGACCTGGTTTGCTCATTTCAAAAATGAGTGCTTTATCATGCTTCACAGCTACATCTGATTCAGTTCCCGGTTGTACAGATATGGTATCACTCATATGGCAGCCTCCAGTTGTCTCGCAAATTCGTCTATTTCCGCTTTGGTTCTGCGTTCAGTGATGGCAACAAGCATATGGCCTTCAAGTGCCGGATCATCGTTGCCCAAGTCATAGCCGCCAATAAACCCTGCATCCAGCAGCTTGCTATTGATTTGTTTTATGCCCGCAGCTCCAGCATCGGACAGCTTGATTACAAACTCATTGAAGAATGGCGTTTGCATATAAGGAATGGATACCCCAGGGACGCGGCTTAACACATCTGCCGCGTAATGGGCTTTTTGCACATTCAAGTCAGCCACATCTTGAATCCCTTGTTTACCCATGGTCGAAATGTATACGGAAGCGCAAAGTGCAAGCAAGGCTTGGTTGGAGCAAATATTCGACGTAGCCTTCTCGCGGCGGATATGCTGCTCCCTGGCCTGCAATGTCAGCACAAAGCCGCGCTTGCCATCACGATCGACCGTTTGCCCAACGATGCGTCCCGGCATCCTGCGCATCCATGCTGTAGATACCGCGAAGAAGCCGCAGGTCGGCCCGCCGAGCGAAGCCGGGATGCCGAACGGCTGCGCATCGCCGACGACAATGTCAGCGCCCAGCTTGCCTGGCGCTTCAAGCAAACCCAAGGAAAGCGGATTTGCGCTTACTATGAATAATGCCCCTGCAGCATGCGCCAACGGCTCAACTGCACGCAGATCCTCAATGCAGCCGAAAAAATTCGGCGACTGAACAAGCACGCCCGCTGTCTCCACCGAGACAAGGGAAGTCAGCTCTTCAAGATCGGTTACGCCATCCTTCGTGCCGACTTCAACGATCTCCAGTCCAAGCCCTTTGGCCGTTGCAGCAACTACCTGCCTCGCTTCAGGATGAATCGCCCGGGAAACGAGCAGCTGTTTCCGTTTCGTAGCTCCATGGGCAAGTGCTCCTGCTTCCGCTAATGCAGTTGCCCCATCGTACATACTCGCATTCGCTACAGCCATTCCAGTCAGCTCACAAATATACGATTGAAACTCGAAAATCGCCTGCAGCTCGCCTTGACTAATCTCTGGCTGGTATGGCGTGTAGGCCGTGTAAAATTCGGAACGAGAGATAACATGATTGATAACAACCGGGAGATGATGATCGTAAATGCCAGCTCCAAGAAAGCTTGTATAGCGCTCAAAATCGGCATTTTTACCGGCCAATTGATTCATGTGCTTTAAAAGCGCGTGCTCATCCAGAGCCTCCGATACTTCTAACCTGCCTTGAAAACGTACTTTTGCAGGAATATCTACGAATAAATCTTCCACAGAATCAATGCCTATAGTTTGCAGCATATCCGTTTGATCTTGCTCCGTCATCGGTATATAGCGGTGCTTCACCTGATCCACTCCTAATAATTATGATGATGTGAATTTCCTCTTCCGCTTTCTATCTCATTTCACGTTTATAAAAAGGCGCCTTCACAACAACAGCCTTAAGCTGCTTCTCGCGAATTTCTACCCAAACTTCAGTTCCAAGCTTACTGTACTCGGTATCTATCAAAGCCAATCCCAGATTCTGCTTTAAAGTCGGAGACTGGGTACCGGTTGTTACCTCACCTATCAGCTTGCCATCCGCATAAACCGGATAATGGCTGCGTGGGATTCCTCTGTCTATCATTTCGATGCCTACAAGCTTGCGGGGAACACCATCTTCTTTTTGCTTAACTAAGGCTGCCCGACCTATAAAATCACCTTTGTCCAGCTTAACAAAAAATCCGAGTGATGCTTCAAGCGGGCTGATTCCTGCTGATAACTCCTGTCCATAGAGCGGCAGCTTAGCTTCGAACCGCAGTGTATCTCTCGCCCCAAGTCCAGCAGCCATCAAGCCCTGCTCCTCGCCTGCTTCCATTATCTGTTCCCATAGAGCCTGCGCATCACTGCTATTAATATAGAGCTCAAATCCATCTTCTCCCGTGTATCCGGTTCTCGACACCAAGGCTTTGACCCCACCAACCACCGTATCTGAAAAGAAAGAAAAGCCTTTAAGCTCTTTTAACGGTGCAGATGTTAGCTTGCCCAATATTTTCTCTGCAGCCGGACCTTGAATCGCCAACAATGCAGTTTGCTCCGATATATTGTCTAAGGTGACATCTCCGGTTAGCTGCTGCTGCATCCACTCTACATCCTTCTCGATATTCGAAGCATTGATAACCAGCATAAACCGCTCCTGAGACAGTCGATACACTAGCAGATCATCCACAACTCCGCCATTCTCATAGCACATCAGACTATATTGCGCCTGTCCGTCCATAAGCTTCGACACATCGTTGACGGTCAAGTTTTGTAAATACGTCAGTGCATCCCGGCCTGTTACCATGACTTCTCCCATATGGGAAACATCAAACAAGCCCGCGCGCTGGCGAACGGCTTCGTGTTCCTTCTGAATACCGTAAAATTGCACTGGCAGCTCCCAGCCCCCGAAATCGATTACTCTTGGTGCCCCATACTGTTTATAGATTGGAAAAAGCGGCGTTCGTTTCAATCCGGACATAAGCTCACCTCAATTTTAGTTTGTTTGCTCATTTTTAGACAAAACAAAAGAGGACAGAGTGAAAAGCAGAAGCCCATTGTTCATGAACGACCGTTCTGCTTCTCACTCTGTCCCTTGTACCTGAGAGTTACCTAATAAGCTTCCCCTATAATCCGGAAAAAAATTAGTTTCACCTTGGGCGCCCCTTAACTTTCACCGGGATCTCTCCAGAGCTGCGTCCTGCAAAAGTCCTTTTGCCTGAGAGATTCACCCTTCCGGGTTTACTCCTTCGGCGTTACCGTCAAGCGGTAATCTCTCCCTTTGCCCTCATCCGCTTATTTCATTATATACTCATTATTACTCTATCGTTAGCCTCATTGTCAACATCATTTTCCGATAATATACATTTTTTTGTTACATATATTGACATGGAAGGCATTGATGATTAATCTACAGAGAATAGGACTTTGCTCAATGTGTTCCGTTTTATTTCCACTCTGTCTGTTAATGCTTTATAGGGAGAACAACAATATGTTGAAGGTGAGGATTGATTATGTCAGAGGTTAAGGATCAATTATTGTACAGCAAGGAACATGAATGGGCAGAGGTCATTGGAGATCGTACCATTCGGATCGGAATAAGCGATTTTGCACAACATCAGCTTGGAGATATTGTTTTTCTTGAACTTCCCGAGATTGGCGCACAAGTAAATGCAGCCGACAGTCTCGGAAGCATTGAATCTGTAAAAACAGTATCCGACCTGTACTCCCCAGTAAAAGGAACGGTAACCAAGGTAAATTCCGCTCTGATCGATCAGCCTGAACTGGTGAATGAAGAGCCTTATGAAGGCGGCTGGATGGTCGAGATCGAAATTGAACAATCAGCGGAAGAAGCATTAGCAAACCTGCTAAGCGCTGAGCAGTACAAGGAATTTACAGCGGATCAGGAGTAGCCGCTCTTAAAAGCAGCTATTGAAAAGAGGCCGTGCGGCAGCACGGCCTCTTTCAACATATTTTGCACATGCGGTACGATCGACCGGCATGCAACACCGCAACATTCCCCCGGGATTTGTACATGCTTCTTAGTGTGAAGTCTTTTTGCTTCTCTAACTTGTAATTGTAACTTGTAACTTGTAATTTGTAACTTGTCTTGTAACTTCTTGCCTTGTAACTTGTAACTTGTAGATCAGCGCTGCCTTGACAGATTGAATAACATGAACCAGATAAGCAGGAAACCTATGATTTGCACAAAAGTCACGGTTTGTTGAAAAACAAGCCAATTAATTAATACCCCTACTGCAGGAAACAGCAGCTCGGCGAGTGTAGCAAAGGACGCTTTGGTCCCTGACAATCCACGGTAGTACAGCAGTAAACTAAGCAGTCCGGGAAGAGCGGCTTGGAGGAGCAGATTGCCGGATAAAGCAAACCAATCCGTTGCACCGACTGGCAATTGCAGCTTATCGCCTTCCAACCAGGTTGTTGCAAATAGTAGTGGAAGTGCGCAAGTAAATCTGAGTGCCGTGACTGTTTCGAACTGCATTTTATTTAGCAATACACGCCCCATTACGGTCGATCCACCCCATAAAGCAGCTGCCCCTATA
Organism: Paenibacillus sp. GCM10027630; assembly: GCF_042676305.1. Lineage (NCBI taxonomy): Bacteria > Bacillati > Bacillota > Bacilli > Caryophanales > Paenibacillaceae > Paenibacillus > Paenibacillus sp. GCM10027630. The sequence goes on from NZ_JBHTGY010000030.1 coordinate 78,462, forward strand.
GACAGCAGCCCGCTTGCCGCAGCAAATTCGGACATACTTCCGACCGGAGCCGCGAAGCCGAATGTAAGCAGGTAAGTACCGCCAAGCGCCATTAGCAGCAGTAAAGGAAATAAGGCCGGAAGCCTTTCTTTCAATATCAACCTTGCCATAATTATTGCAAATAAAGGCTGCAGCTTCTGAAGCAGCAGTACTGCATTGGGGTTCCCATAAGCAAATGCTGAGGTAAACATGATGGTAGCAATTGCTGAACCGCCCCAGGAAATAAACAATAGAGCAAGCACATGACGAATTGCCAACCCTCGTAACTCCTTGCGGTGCAGCCATAGAATCGGCACTGCATACACAAGCAGCAGCAGATGTTCGAACAATACGATCTGGGAAGAGGTTAAATGCTTTAGCAGCAGAATACGAAACAGGGGATCAATCCCCCAGAGCGCAGCACCGAGCGCCACGTACCATATTCCGCTCCTCGTACTGATGCCAGTACGCTCAAGCTGTCCAGACGGATGAATCAAAATACTTTTTTCCATTTTCAATAACCTCCTACAAATTTGCGAAGAAGCCTGCTTTTTAAGCCATTTCTTCGTTTTTTTGAATAGGACGTTTCGAAAGAAGACACCCCGCTATCAGATTCGATAACGGGGCGCACATAAAGAGACTTGGAGCCAAGTCGTTTTTTTACAAAACGTTCCTGGTACCATGCCTGCTTTTGACCTTCTCCCATCCGGACTATACCGTCGGCTTTGGAGTTACACCAAATCAGTCGCTAACTACCACATAGGCAATCAACGAGTCGCGGGCTTAGGTTCGGAAGAACCATCACCGCCGGTCGGGAATTTCACCCTGCCCCGAAGGTCCGTATTCAATTAGATTGCATTTTACCACAGGACTCTGTGCACAACAAGATCTGTTTTGCAATTTATTTCGTCAGGCCGACCTAATTACGCACATGCTGCATCCGATACTGAGCCGGAGTCATCCCAAACTTCCTTTTGAATACATAGTGCAAATAGTTAGCGCTTGAGAAGCCGTTCTTAAAGGCAATCTGATCAATTGTCAAATCATTTTTGCTCAGCTCATTGCAAATATGTGACAAGCGCACCTGCTCGATATACTCACTGAATGTACCACCCGTATGGTCACGGAAAATGCGCTGCAATTGACGCGGACTGATCTGCACACGTTCGGCTATAGTGTCCAATGTCAACGGCTCCATATAGTTATCCTTAATGAACTGCTCCACCAGCTTGTAGCGGTAATGCTTCATATCCCGAGAGGGCAGGTCCGGTTGAGGAACTGAAGCATAAGCTCTAGTCGTGCGCAGCAATATTTGAATAATCGATTGCTTAATAACAGTAAATAAGCCCGGCTGATTCTCATACCACGCGCGGTAAGCGGTCAAAAAGCATTCCATCGCCCGATACTGGTCCATGGCAGGCTTCAAGGGCAGCTGCTGCAGCTGCTGTACGCATGCATGCGCCTCAGCAATTTCCCATTTGCTTACCCAATTGGACATACCCGACTCCTGCTCGCCTCCATTGTCATGCAGCTTCACAATATCAATGTGCAAGCAAAGCTCATCCATAGCTTCATTGGCATCCGCTTCCTGATAATGGATCACATTAGGCCCGGTAAGGTACAGCATGCCTTCCTGCAGCGCGTAAGGGGTATCGCCTAGAATGACTTTTCCTTTTCCACGTGGGATGAAATGAAACTCAAACTCAGAATGCTTATGAAAGGAAACCGTTCGTCCCGGAGCAAAGCTTGTATGGTGATATCTGAGCATACGAATACCGTAATTGCCCCAACGGAACTCAACATCAAGTCGGTCAAGGGCATAAGGCTGGTCCAGCATTAATTCAAAAGTATAAGGCTTGGGAGTGGCGCGGCCATGATTGTCCATAGGTTGAGCACCTCCTGTTATAGCTCATATAAAATGGAAAAAGCCGCCTGTTAACCCGCAATAATAGCAAGGTCTACAAGACAGCATCCCCATCTTCTTATTGTTGCATAACTATTCCGCTAAGTCGCTTAGTTTGAACGCTGCTCCCGATTGAGCCGACGCATTCGAAGCTTCCATTAATCGGGTCAAATCCAACGCATATTGGATATTTTCAGACGCAACCGTCCCATTCTGAATATGGGCGACCCACTGGTGGAATGCAGACTCACGCTCTTCCGGCAGCTCCTGAGCCTGCCACTCTCTATTCGCATCCTCGCCAAACTTGGAGCTACGGACCAGCAGCTTGTTATCATGGGTCGAGTAGAGCAAGCTTCCTTCGGTTCCATGCACTTCAATAACAAAAGGAGAAAAAGGATTTACAAATCCGGCTTCAATAACAGCCAAGGCACCGTTCGAATAACGAAGGACCGATATAGCGTTATCCTCGACTTCTTTACCAGTCACATAGCCGTAATTCGCTGTTACACTCTCCGGAAGGCCCAAGAACAAACGTGCCAAATACATAGGATGGCAGCCCAAATCGATCATTGCTCCGCCGCCGCATTGCTCTTTGTTGTAGAAATGGGTTGGCAGCCATCCCTCTGGCCCTCGTTCCGAAGGAAGAGCGCCATTATGAGATAGACGGGTACGAACTAATGTCAGCTCACCCATCAAACCCTTGCTAATTATATCCTGTATGGCCAATGTGTAATTAAAGTTTAACCGGGGCAGCGAAACCGTCAGCTTAACTCCCGCCGCTTCAACAGCTGCGATGATTTCATTGCATTCTTTAATTGTTGTCGCGACAACTTTTTCAGTGAAAATATGTTTACCTGCTTTGGCCGCAGCTATAATGACATCCCTATGAATATTAGTTGGCGTATCTACAATAACCGCATCAATATCAGATTGCGCAAGCAGCTCGTTCAAATTTTCATAAAACGGGATGCCACGTGCTTCCGATTCCTTACGGCCTCGTTCAGGAAGTTCGTCCCACAGGGCAACAATCTCTGTATCCGGATGTTCAATTGCCTGACGGGCGTAATCCTTGGCATGAACATGCCAAAAGCTCAGCATCGCAACTCTAATCATAAGTTTGGTTCCTCCGCTTTCTGCTTTAATCGAAGTAAACGGCTTTGCCGGTCTTCGCAGATTCATAAATCGCTTCAAGAATTTCTGATACAACGCAAGCTTGCTCCGGAGTTACGATAGGCTGCTTATCGTTCAATACTGCATCGATCCAAAGGCGAATTTCCGTATCCTGCATGTTTTCTTGTTTTCCATCATAGAAATCGACGCCTTTAGCATCCAACTGGACTTGATTTTTATATAAACGGCTGTGCTTTTCACCATTGATCCGCAAGCCTTCCTCCATATCGGCTCCGCCCTCGGTACCGCTCAGCGTACACTTTGCTTCCTTCACATCCAACGTATTCAAAGCCCAGCTAGACTCCAAAATAATGGTAGCCCCATTTTTCATAGTGATCATGCCAAAAGCTGAATCCTCTACAGTGAATTTCTTCGGATCCCAAGAGCCCCATGCATTGGCAGCGTTTTCTTTCTGCGACAGCTTATGAAAAGTTGTTCCAAGAACAGCCTTCGGTTCATAATTATTCATTACCCACAGAGTCAAATCAAGCGCATGTGTACCGATATCGATAAGCGGACCACCGCCTTGCTTCTCCTCATCCAAAAACACACCCCAAGTCGGGACTGCACGACGGCGAATCGCATGAGCTTTGGCAAAATAAATTTCGCCCAAGTCGCCTTCCTCGCAAACCTTTTTCAAGTATTGGCTGTCGGAACGGAAACGGTTATTGTAACCAACGGTCAGCTTCTTACCCGTTCTTTTTGCGGCTTCTACCATACGGCGTGCGTCTGCAGCTGTCTTGGCCATCGGCTTTTCGCACATAACATGCTTGTCTGCTTCCAAAGCTGCAATGGAGATCTCAGCATGGGAATCATTCGGGGTACACACATGTACGATATCGATAGAGCTGTCGTTTAATAGCTCTTCATAGCTTTCGTAGACCTTAGCTCCAGCGACACCGTATTTCTCAGCAGCCTGTTGAGCCTTCTCCACGATAATATCACAAAAAGCGACAATCTCAACATGATCGAGCTTAGACAGAGCAGGCAAATGTTTGCCGTTCGCAATGCCCCCACACCCGATTATCGCTACTTTTACTTTAACCGACATAAGATAATTCCTCCTATAAAATAATGACTTGGATTTATCTTAGCATGTTTTCCCAGAACTTTGAATTGCAATTTGATGACAGAAAGAAGTGCAATTTTGTGACATCTGGATTAAATGAGGAGCAGCAAAATTTATTGACGCGCAGGAGGGATGGATGTGAGCATTAGCGGAAATAATCATTCCGCTACGGCATGAAAAGCACACAAAATAGAGAGATAACGAAGCACCTGCTTCCGTTATCTCTCTGTTTTGTGTTCATTGTGCCCCTATTACCGTGTACCTCCAAACAGCCTGCGCAGCACTCGGTACGCCATATAAATAATAACAGCCCAAAACAATAGGCCTATCAGCGAAAAACCCCCACCCATACCTGCTCCTCCAAAACCGCCAAAGCCGAATGGATTCAATATGCTGCCGAGCAATGTACCTGCGGCCAATCCTCCGAAAAAGCTCCCGAACCTCCCTGTAGAAGTGCCAGGCGCTCGATTGGCTGGCTCATTGACTCCAGGCGTACGTGTGGTTTGACCCGTGTTGCTTCCGGGAGTAGCCCCACTGCGGGTACCGCCGGTGTATCCGCCTGCCGGTGAGCGGTAGCTTCCCCTTCCCGATCGGTATGCTTTTGACTCAATGTAGTTCTCTTCTTCTACGTTAACTGACGGTGCTGAGGCAGCTACATTCAATTGCATTATCGGAGCTTGAATTAAAAGATAGAGTCCTAGAAATATACTCGCTATCACTTTTTTTCGCATACGAAATCCTCCAATCCTTGCTATGGAATCAGAGGTAGTATTTACTATTTCAGCAGCATTATTCAAAGGATTGTTAAACCGCCCCATGCTCGTTTCAGATCATCTTACCCGGTTCAACAAAAAATTCCCCACAAAGTAGGGTCTTGCTTCGAAGTTGATTCAGATACTTTGCGGGGAGCCCCGGAACATATAAATCCTATAAACGTAAAGAAATCCGTCCCAACTCAGGACGGATTTCTTTCATTGCTTACTATTGTGAATTTGCTGTCTGGAGAAACACGGCTATGCGCCGCACCGCTTCACGCAGCACGTCCTCCTCTTGAACCAGCGCTATACGCACATAACCTTCGCCTTCTTGACCGAAAGCATCACCAGGGATTACCACAACTCCTGCTTTATACAAAATTTCCCGGGAAATTTGTCGAGATGTCCAACCTTCAGGGATAGGTGCCCAAATGAACATCGTAGCTTTCGGCCGAGGAATAGACCATCCTGCCGCTGCAAGACCTTCAATTACAATATCACGTCTGAGCTCGTACAGCCCGGATACGGATTCACCCTTCTCCATATCTTCCTCTAATGCGGCAATACCCGCCTCCTGCACTGCCAAAAAGACGCCATAATCAATATTAGACTTTAATACGCGCAGCGCTTTTACAACATCCGGCTGTCCGACCATGAAGGCTATCCGGCAGCCAGCCATGTTAAAGCTCTTCGACAAGGAATGAAATTCGACAGCAACCTCTTTAGCGCCATCGACCTCCAAAATGCTCATAGGACGAAAACCGTCAAATGCCATTTCAGAATAAGCCAAGTCGTGTACGATCAATAGATCATACTTTCTGGCATAGCTCACCAATGCTTCAAAAAACTCATAGGAAGCTACAGCCGATAACGGGTTGCTTGGATAATTCAATAAAATAAATTTGGCTTCTTGTGCAATTTGCTGAGGTATGGCTTCCAGCTTAGGCAAAAAGTCGTTTTCTTCTCTTAACGGTATGAAATAAGGGGTTACTCCGGCTAGAACCAAGCTCGCTCCATAGATGGGATAGCCGGGATCCGGAACCATCACCGTGTCTCCCGGATCGGTAATAGCCATAGCCAGATGAGCCAGTCCGTCCTGGGAGCCCATGAGCGTAACAATTTCATGCTCCGGATCAAGCATTACTTGAAACCGATGCTGGTACCAACGCGCAACTGCGTTACGAAAAGCCGGGCTGCCTTCCGAGGTGGGGTAGCCATACACTTGAGGCTTGCGAACAGCCTGTTCCATTTCTTGCATGACCCGCTCAGAAGGAGGACGGTCAGGGCTGCCTATACCCAGATCGATAACGTCGATTCCTCTGCTGCGCACCTCTTCCTTCCATCCAGCCATTTCAGAAAAAATAGCGGAACCCATTAAGGAGAGCCGCTTGGATTGAAAACGTTCCATAGAATCATAACCTCTTTTAGTTAAAATGAGTGTTGGGATAAATTAATGATGCAGGGTTTATATATTCCCGACCTTATGAACCAGAGACATCATGGCAAACAAAAAGCCCGCAAGTGCAAAATACGCAATTCCATATTTCCATCGTGAAGCATTCGGAACCTCAAAGTATTTGTCATTATCGAAAGGATCGTAGTCCACCTGACAATGTAACATCAGATGCAGTCCGTCTTCCTTTTGTATACGTTCGAGTCTTGTCACATGCACTTTGCGGATTAAAGCTTGCTGCATAAGCGGTATCGTTCCTGTAAAGTCTAAGCCCTCCCAGATAACATATACATACTGCTGCCCTTCAAGATCAGAATACGTGACAAAATCCAGATCCCTTTTATGCTCTTCACCGGGAATTAAATAACCCTGCGCTATTAATGGCTCTGCCGGAATCAAAAAACTTGCAGCCATAGCACGTTTTTCTCCGCCGTTTTTACGATACTTTACATATTTTGTATAGAGATTGTATGCAAACATTACCCAAATGATAAAAAGAATGATGCTGAAATTGTAAATAATTAGAACTAACCCGCCGATTAATCCTACCAGCCATAGCCACCTTGAGACCGCAGTAACAATACGGCCACCATCAAGCGGATGGATCGGAATGAGATTAAACAAATTAATCATAAAACCTGCTAGTGCCAAGCTATACAGCAATGGACTATTGAAATAATAAGCCGCTCCAAACACGGCAAGTGCGCCGACAGTACCTAGAACAGGCCCTCCTATTGCTATATAAGCTTCTGTAACGGCATCTCTCGGATGGCGCTTCATATTAATAAAGGCTCCAAGGAATGGAATAAACATAGGTGCAGATACGGGCAATCCCTTCTGCTTGGCCGCTACAACATGACCTAATTCATGTACCAGTATGAGCAATACAAATCCAATCGAAAAGCTCCATGGAAAAATAATCGCATAAGCACCTATGGAAATCAGCATAGAAAGAAACACGCCGCCGAATTTCCCGAATTTCAAAAGGGTCAACAAAAGCTTGCCCTGAGTAAGGATAAACACCCCTGCCGCACCGATAAACCATAGCGGATTTTTTTTATTCGCTTTTCTTTGCTGCAACAGCGTTCACGCTCCTTCAATTATGGGACTACACGCCCCACACTTGCTCGTACTGTTCTTCTTTATAGCCTACAGTTACTTTGGTTCCATCGGTAACAACCGGACGTTTAATAAGTCGGCCATTCGAGGCCAGCAGTTCAATCTGTTGCTCCTCTGTCATCTGTGAAAGCTTATCCTTCAGCTTCATTTCCTTGTAAACTTCACCCGACGTATTAAACCATTTTTTAATGTCCAGACCGCTATGTTGAATCAATTGCTTAAGCTTTCCGCTGTCCGGAGGATTATCGAAAATATGGATGGTTTCCATCTCCACATCTTTTTGCTTGAGCGATTTCATCGCATTCCTGCAAGTCCCGCATTGGGGGTATTGATAGATAGTCACAGTTCTTTGAGTACTCATACGATCATTCCTGTCTTTGGTTTCTTTTTGTCATCGCATCAAGCGGTATTTCCTTATTATACAAAAAAACAGGGAGATATAAAAATGCATCTTGAATAGCTATGCCTCAAAGCAAAAAGAGGCTGTCCCAAAAAAGTATCAATGAATGAATCAGCCCCAAATTATGATCAAATACGCCTCCAAAACCACTATGGAAGCGGAAATGGAAGCGTCTTTTTTGTAGGGAAATTCCCATCAGAGTGGGGTTCAAAAATCCAAAAATGAGTTCGGCCGCTTTTTGGATGTTGCTTAAGTGATGGGGCAAGAAGCGATGTTCAAAGGCTGCTTTCAATCTAGAGGAGGCCATGATTTGTCGGGGCCGCTGCGGAAAGAAAAGAAATAGATGGAAATCCTCACGCTAATCCAGCGTGGATATCACCTTAAATCAATCTAACTGGAAAAACTAACTCTAATAGAGGGGATATGCTGGATATCAGCTAAAATACGTAGAATTAGCATGAGAAATTCCAGCTATAAGGCTTGGAACGCTATTTTCGGAGTAACTAACTTGACATTTTCCTGATAATTGCACGGAGTGCGCCAGACTGCCATGCAATGCCGTAACCGAACCCCGAACCATGGACCACGAGCCACGAGCCACGAGCCATGAGCCATGAACCACGAACCCGATACCCGATACCCGCGATTAGCACGTGTTGGAAAGCAACCTCATCTTATGCGTCACTGAATACACCAGAATGTGCAAAAGAGCCTTCAACTATTAAAGTGGAATTGAGAGCTCTTTTACAACCATCTATTCAGGATAAAAAGGTGGAGGAGTTGTCTCAAAATGTCTTTTGGGACAGCCCCTTTTAAGCGAGTCCAGTCAGGGCCATAGTTCCTTACAATTCAAGCAGATTTGTCTCCACAATAGGAAGCTCCGCATGATCCGGGATTTTAAAGGTTTTGATTTCGCATCGCCCAAACTGTGCGGTCCATGTCCGACTCAGCATCGGAATGTCCACTGCCGTCTCCGTCTCAATTCCACTTGTCTCGTAGCAGCGCAAAATGTATCCGTCCCCATCCTCAGCCCTTTTGAAAGCGGTGACTACGACTTGCTTCGATGATAAATGGACTCCACAATAGCTGAGCGGCAAACTCCCTTTGTGGTAGGTTTCTACAATATGAACCAGCGGAACGTTAAGCTCATAAGCTTTACGGACAATCCCGGCCTCCTGCCAAAAACCTGCATGAGGGACAAGCGTATAGGCAAACTCCTGCACACCTTGATCCATATATTCACACATATCGTCTCGTTTTCCGTAATGATCTGCGAATATCGCACTCCGCACAAGCGTCATGCGCAAATCATTGCCTTTTACGTCAAAGCTGTATTTGCTATTGTTCAATAAGGATAGTCCATATGTATGATTGTCGGATGAGGCCGCATCCGTGCAGCTTCCATGTACAATCCCCGTTAAATCAACCCATTGCTGGCCCGGCTCCTCTTCTCCATTCACTGGACGTTCCAAATAACCGTAGGGGATTTCATAAGTCGCTTTGGGTTCATCAACACGCACCGGGAATGACAGCTTCAGCATCTTGTGCTTTTCATGCCAATCCAGCTTCACCCTCACTGAAACATCAGCACTGTCCTTATACAGGGTATAATCCTGACGTAACAACGACTGCCCATAGCGGCTTGTTACTCGCAGCGTTGCACGTACTGGACCTGATTCGATCAGCTTCACCTCAGCGTCCGTAAATCGGCCGATCTCATTGCGGAACTCCAGCTTGCCATGCCCCCAAGTGTCACAGTCATGCTCATCGATAACGATCGGTACCGCTCCCCGGCCGTCTATCATTTCAACGCCGCTGCGTTTATCAAACAAGCTTTTCACATACCCGGTATGCGGTTCGATCTCCAATCTGACCCAATCATTTTCAATTGAGGAGGAAGTGACCCTTAACGAATCCGTATGAACCGTTTCAGTAAATGAAGCTGAAGCCGTTGTAACCGGTATTGGGAGGTCAAACGACTTGTGACGGTATATCCAATAGACTCGATAGCCCATTGCCGGGATTTTACCCATAAACAAAGTGTCGTATTTATCCCCGCCATTCGTTTTAGAAGAACGAACAAGTTGGATCTCAACGGGAATGCCCGCTTCATCGGTTATCCCTTTCATCTGCTGTGTCACCGCTACAGGAGCCGTTACTTCCCAGGATAACGGGTTGAATACGACAACCGGAATACCTTGATCGGCTTGCTCCCACAGCGTCCGATCCTTATTTTTATCCAGAGATGAAATTCCCGGACGCATCGTATCGATGGACCATGAAATTTTTTGCATCGCTGCGTTCATGGAGACTGCTCCGATATGGAGCGCATATCCATACGATTCACGTGCATCAGTGTAAGCTTCCCTGATGCTGCAGCCTCCCATAATATCATGGAATTGATTGAACATGACACATTCCCAGGCCATCCTGAATTGCGCCGCGTCGTAGGGAAGATCTAGCAAGCAATGGGCTGCCGCAGACAGCTTCTCCGCTGTCAGCAGCCTATGCTCGGACTTACGGTTACTCGCCTTCGTCTCGGAATGCGTCGAATAGCAGCCGCTGGCATGATGCTGCAGTTCGTCCGCCACCACAGGCAGAGAAGGAGCATATGCCTCCATCCGTTCAAAATAAGCATTAGGCGAGCTCAACACGATGGCTTCCTGTCCTGCCTTCTCTCGTACCGCACGAATTTCCTGTAAATTAGCAATCGTCGGACCGCCGCCATGGTTGCCAACGCCGTAAAAGCACATTTGATCCGTGTGTTGTTCCTCAGCTATCTTATTCACGGCATGTATTTTCGGTTCCGACGTTTCGAATTGGTGAGTGAAGTATCCTTCGGGAATCCGATAGGCCATTACCCGGCTGCCGTCAGCACTCTCCCACCAGAACAGGCTCGCAGGTATACTCTTCTCGTGTTTCTCCGGACGCATGAATACGTAATAATCCATACCGCTCAGCTTCAAAATTTGCGGCAGCATCGCATGGTGGCCGAATGAATCAACGTTATACCCGACCTTGGCGGTCAAACCAAACCGCTGCAGGAAATAACGTTGACCGTAGAGAGAATGCCGGGCGAAGGATTCCCCGGAAGGAATGTTGCAATCGGGCTGAACCCACCAGCCCCCAACAACTACCCAGCGCCCTTCGGCAATTCGCTTTTTTATTTCTGCAAACATGCTCGGGTCATTTTCTTCTATCCATTTATAGCTAGCGGCGCCAGCGCACGTGAATATGAACTCCGGGAACTCGTTCATCCGATCCAGAGCCGAACGGAATGTCGCTTTTGTTTCCGCATAGCCCTCCTGCCATTGCCACAGCCATACCGGATCCAGATGCCCATTGCCAATCATGTGTACGACAGGCTTATAGCCTTCACCCGACAACGGATCAGCAGAAGCAGGCTGCTGGCCATCCTCGTTGTACAGCTGCCGTCGTTGATCATCCATTATTTTCATTGATGCATTTGCTCCTTTTCCTCTTCATGCACAGAACACTTAAATCTCTATAATGCCTATCCATAAATGATTATCTTCATCAGCAAATGTGTAGGTTACTTTACGGCTGTCAGGACTAAACGCAGGATGAGGATGCCCCGGATGACTCCACCACATCGGCTGTTCGCACAGCAGCTTGGAGGATTTATCCTGTAAATCTATCAGCACAATTTTTGTAGGCTGTTCATGTGTATCAGCAACGATCCATCTTCCATCAGGACTTGGAGCAGCGTGCCAATAAGCATAATCACCATTGATAAATTCCGTGCCGTTTCCCCATTTATCCGCATAATAAACACCTGTCGGCTTAAGGGGGCTGGAATTGTATTTAACCAGGTACATCCCTTCCCCATTATTAGCCCACATCTCATGTCCTACATATTCACCATTCGTTCCGTCCTCAAGCATCTGCTGCCTATATATATTGTTCGTCATTCCCGTCTTCATATCGAAAACCCATAATCGGTCTGAAATATGTTCCGTCTTCCCCTCATGTGCATAGAACACGAGATTATCATACACAGGATTAATCATCGCGTGATTTGCTACCTCGTACGGCCTTTCGAACTTGGGCGAACATGCTGAAATCACCTTACCCGAAGCCACATCTACGGCTCCAATCATCCATTGACCATCCTCATGCCAGTATACGCCCATAGTCCTGCCATCATTGGAAACGGATAGCGGTTCGTAAAATCGGTTTTCATGCTCCAGTGTACATACGGTCCATGTATCCAATGTTTTTAGATTAATAGCTTGAATTGCCGATCCATCCAAATAATACAGATTGTCATCAGGAGACACGATGCCTCCTGCCCACTCGCCACTGTTAACCAACACGGTCGATTCACCTGTTTGAGTATCAACCCGAACAAATTGGCATTTCTTATCGCCATCAATTTGCGCGCTTGCAATAAGATGGCGGCTGTCGGACATCCACGTCATAGCCGTGTAATAGAAATGTCCTGTATCGGTCCCCTTCTGCCCGACTGCTTTAATGGCAGTGCCGGTATTGCTATCTCGAAATGAACGTATTTCCATCATAATTGCCAAACCCCTTTCAAGAGGAAATTTCTTTGTCCTTCGCAAGGAATGACTCCCGGAATTGCCCGGGTGTGACACCTTCCATTTTGCGGAAATAACGAATGAAATTTTGCGGCTTGTTGTACATAAGCTTTTCGGATATTTCAGTTACTGTCATATTCGTCTCAATTAGTAATTGCTTGGCAATATGCAAGCGGTACCGCGATAAGTAATCGCCGAAAGCGAAGCCTGTTTCCTTACGGAATACACGACCGACATACTCCGGATGGTAATTCAACCGAGTACCGCATATTTCAAGTGACAAGGGTGTGCCATATTCGCGATGAATGATGTCCAATACCATATCGGAAATTTTCATATACTGGTTATCTCTGCGTTTCTCGATGAACAGGATCATAGGCTTAATCATCGATGATTGAAACCAAATGACAATTTCCTTGGCAGATTTCAGCATGAACAGCTCATTGACCAAGGACTTCTCATTCGGCGAAAGATCATACATATTCCCACCGAGATCCTGATACAAGCGCAGAAGATCAATTAACAGCCGCAGCAGATACAATTGGAATTCCTGGTGGCTAATATTTCTGGCAGTGACTAGCGTCATGAACTCATCCAATAAACGATAAGCCGTCTCTTCGTCCAGCAGCTTGATATGATCGGTAAGCTCCCTGACAATTTGCTGAGGAAATGTCATGGAATCGGCTATAGATGGATCGTACATATCATCAAGAAATAGTATTGATTCGTCTCCGAGACGAATGCCGTAGGCCAACGCCTCTTTAGCTTCTTGGAAAGCACGGGGAGCCTCGATACAATCAGTAAATAAGCGGCTGATACCGATACTGACCGGCAATTTCAAGAAATCCTTGACCGCCGTTTGAATATTCCGCGCCAGCGCATAAATGTCCGCTCTCGATTCATCTGGATATTCGACATTGCTGCCTATGATCATTACCTGAAATTCATTAATGACAACCGGATTCAATCGCATCTGTGCAGGCACCAGCTCACCTGCCATATTGTTGATGGCAAACAGAAGCAAATCCTTATCCAGCTCTGTATACTTGGAGCCTTCAAGTGTGTCGATACGCAAACAAACGACCCGTAGTTCCTTCCATGTATCCAGTTCTCCAGAGCGAGTCCGATCGGTTATTGCATTCGAGCTCACAGCGCCCTGTAGCAATTTGTGTACGAAAAAATCCCGCAGCTGCTGGGTCATTTGAGCTTCATTGCCAAGCAGAACCTTCATCCTTCTCTCAATCCAATATAATTCGTCACTTCTTGCAGACAAGTTCGGCATATCAGGGGATTTCAATACAATCTCGTACAGCTTACGGATGGGAAGATACAGCTTCCGCGAGCCCTGAAGAGACAAGAGCAGGATTAGTGCAAGTAAGCCAAGACAAATAGCTACAGTTACCCAACCTATCGCTCTTGATTCCTTCGTGATATCTTCGATATGAACCTTTGTAACATAAATCCAATCGTTATAATTCGATTTTCGATAAGTAATACTGTAGGGTTCGTTATTGATATCCATTTGAAACTGATTGGCTTCCAGGTTGTCTTGGACGATTCTGGACGTGAACGGATCGTTGGACAGGTTGAGGCCAACCTGCTCCGGATTATCGGCCGCGATTACCTGTTGCTTATTGTCGAGGACATAAAATTGGCCTGGCTCGCTTCTTTGTGGAACCATCTTATTAAGCTCGACACTCGGCAATACTGCGACCAATAACCCAAGAGGCTGAATAGAATTAATAGGAATCTTTTTGACCAGCACCATGTTCCACTTCAAAGCATTGCCTTCCTCAAAAAAAGGTGATTTCAAGGCCGTCCAGAAGGAAGCCTTTCGAACTGCGGCATACTCCATAAAAGAGCTGGAAAGACTATGCTGCGCAAACGTTCTTCTCCCGGCACTATCCAAAATCCAATCTTGATTCAAGTTCGCAAGGTACACCTCTGACAATCCAAATTCATAGGTTTGCAGCCTGTAAATCGACTGGATCAATTCCTCGTACAATAAGTAGTTGTTACTATCCAGCTTTTTATCCATCGCCAAGTTGACGGAAGACGAGCTAATAAATTGCGTCTGGGTATTGTCTACCATCTTCAGCTTCTGTTCGAACCGGAGCCGGGCTTGCTCCACCATCTCGGCATTACTTCTATTAGCCTTCTCCAACAAGAGGGCGGAAGACTTCGCATAGGAAAAATACCCGAGAATAATAACGGGTACAATCCCTATACAGATGCAAAAGAGAACGAGCTTTTTGAAGTAATTGATTCGATGGTTTTTCATGGCGACCTCCAGCCAGCAGGTTTCTTTCCTTTGTTTCAGAACCGATTATTTGGATTTCGAAGCCGTGAAGCTTGCAGCCAATTCGGCCATGACCTTATCTCCGCCTGCCTTAGTCCAATCTTCTATTGCTTTGCTCCAACCGGCCTCATCCAATTTGCCTGTAATAAACTTGATCTTGGCATCATTAATAATTTTATTCAAATCGGAGCCTTTCTGAACCAATGTTTCCGATTCCAGACCTAATGACGGGTTAAGAACGGCCAGCTTCACATTGTCCTGCATCACTTTTTTGGCCTTTTTAACGATCTCTTCTTCACCCTTAACCGGCAATTCTCTTGCTTTATCATCAATCCGCAGTTCATCCAGGCCCAGGACATCGCTAGTGAACTTGTCTGCGTCTACGATTTTCTCTACTTGCCCATCCGTCAGCTTGTACTGCTTGCCTTCTATACCCCATGCGAGCAAATTGACTGCATCCGCTTCAAGAAGCCTGTCGAAGAAGGCTAGTATGCGCTTCAGCTCAGCTTCGGTCTTCACAGATGACTTAGGAAATAAATAAACTCCTGTATATCCTTGCTGTGCCATATTCCGCTCACCCTTCGGACCCGTGAGATTACCCATAAGCTCTACTTTTGCATCCGGAAGATTTTTTCGTATTTCGTTTTGCATGGAACCAACACCATCCGCATTGCCAAGTACGATCCCAGTTTTACCCTGATAGAACATAGTGCTTCGCTGCAGTTCCTCCGTCACGACAAAATCCTGATTCATCAGCTTTTCATCATACAGCCGTTTAATAAACTTCATCGCATCCAAATATTCCTTGGCCATGAATTCAGCTGTGAATTTGCCGCCTTCTTCCTTCCACTTATTCGGAGCGCCGAACAACGCAGCCATATGAGGCATCAAATAAGCCTCGATATCTTTATACTCAGCCATGCCAAGCGTATCGTTCTTTCCATTACGGTCCGGATCATTGAGTGTAAAGGCTTTCATGACATTGTATAATTCCTCAGGCGTTTTCGGTTCCTGTAAGCCAACATTCGCAAGCCAATCTTTACGGAAAATGATGCCGTGGCGTGAGATTGGTCTAGGCCGGTACAGCCCATAAATCTTGCCCTCCACCTTCGTGCTGTTGAACTGAATCGCATTCATAGCATTCAGGTTTTTGTAATCCTTCAGATAAGGTCCGATTTCCCAAAACACACCTGATTTGATCGCATTCACGAGGGGGGCAGCATTATACTTGAGCGCTAGCATCACTTTGGGTAAATCATTAGAAGCAATCGATACACTGACTTTGTCATCAAAGGCCGAACGCGGAACCCAAGTCATATCAATGGATGAATTCGTCAGCTCCTGGAGCTTCTTCCACGCCTCATTCTGGGAATTAGGCGGCTGTGGCGTGTAATAGGTCGCCATGATACTGAGCTTTAACGACTGCTGCGCATCATTCGGTGCAGTACCGGAGGCACTCTCCTTTTGTTTGTCAGCACAACCGGCAACAAGAACGGTCACCATAGTGAGGATGCTTAATAATGAAAGTCCTCGTGTATGTCTTTTTGCAGCCTTCATGTTTTTGCCCTACCTTTCAAATAATATTATATATGAAATAACAGCATTGCAGGTCCAAAATGTTAACCTTTAATCGAGCCGAGCAGCACGCCTTTGGCGAAATGCTTTTGTAGAAATGGGTAGACAGCTATAATCGGTAATGTTGAAACAACGATGACAGCCATTTTTACCGTTTGCGGCGGAACCTGATACAACGCTTCACTGCTGAAGCTGGCATCTCCGATCCCTCCCGATGACATAATAACGATTTGCCGCAGCAGCACCTGAATAGGCCATTTTCCCGCATCATTAATGTAAATAAGCGCCTGGAAAAAGGTGTTCCAATGTCCAACAGCGTAGAACAGGGAGAACGTCGCTATCGCCGGCAAAGACAGTGGAATAATAATTTTCCATAAAATCGCCGGATCGCTGCAACCGTCAATTTTGGCCGATTCCTCAAACTCAACCGGCAGCTGCTTGAAAAAATTAACCAGAATGATCAAGTAAAACGGATTGATGGCTCCAGGAAGCCATAATGACCAATATGAATTCAAAAGTCCTAGCGATTTCACAACAAGAAAGGACGGGATCATGCCTCCGCTGAACAACATAGTGAACACGACCAGAAGTATAATCAGACGCTTTCTTTGAATATCCCGCGACAGTGGGTACGCCATCATAGCCGTCATCGCCATATTGAATAAGGTGCCTACAGCCGTAATAAATATCGTTACCCCTAAACTGCGGGACAATGTGCTTTCCGAAAATATATACCGGTACGCTTCTAGCGATAGCTGTTTCGGCACTAAAATAAATGTGCTGTTCAGCACTTCCTTGGCAGGCGCCAGCGAGCCGGCAACAATATGAAGAAATGGAAACAGAGTAAGCAGCGCGATAAAGGCAAGAAACATATAATTGCAAGTATCGAACAGGATTCCTGATATAGAATTTCTGTGAGGCATAGCTGTCAATACACTCCTTCTTCCCCCAGTTTGCGGGCTATCCGGTTAGCCGCGACGACGAGGATGAGCCCTACTACCGATTTAAACAGCCCGACTGCCGTCGAATAGCTGAATTGGCCTTCGAGAATACCGCTTGTGTATACATACGTATCGAACACTTCACCTACATCGCGGTTCAAGGCATTGATCATAAGCAGCATCTGCTCGAACCCCGTATCCAGAAAGTGACCAAGCCTCAGAATAAGCAGGACAATGATCGTGCTTTTAATCGCGGGAAGGGTTATATGCTTGAGCTGATGCCATCGGTTAGCCCCGTCTATTTTTGCAGCTTCGTACAATTGCGGGTCTATTCCTGCCAATGCCGCGAGAAATATAATCGTTCCGAAGCCGGTTTCTTTCCAAATGATCTGGAGTGTCACCATCGGTCTGAACCACCAGGGCTCTGTCAGAAAATTCACCTTATCCACACTTAGCCCCGCTAATGATTCGTTGACCATTCCTCCTTCGGTTGTAAACAGCACATAGGTTATAGCTACAACAACTACCATTGAAAAAAAGTGGGGGATGTAGATTAACGTCTGAACGGATCTTTTGAACCATTGTACCCTCAATTCATTTAATAGAAGAGCTACAATTATCGGCAGCGGAAAAAAAATAAATATATTATAAACCGCTAAAATAGTCGTGTTCCGAAATAACAGCCAAAAAGCCGGGTCCCCAAAAAAACGGGAAAAATTCGCCGTCCCCACCCATTTGCTCCCCCATAAGCCAAGCGCGGGCTGATAATTTTGAAAGGAAATCAACAAGCCCCACATCGGCATATATTTGAACAAAATAAAATACAGCAGTCCGGGCAGCAGCATTAAGTAGAGCCAGCCATTTCTTCCCAGATCCCCCCTGCTTCTACTCATCAACTTGTGTACCATCTTCTTCACCTCCCTTATACAAAATAACCGTCATAGCAAGCCGTAACTCCTTTCCTCCAAAGCTTTTGTTCCGGCTCTATCCCAATGTAATTTGCATATCGTTGTTCAGTCTATAATCAGCAGCCGACCATCTGGTATTAGCTGACATTAAGCAGTAAATAGCTAACCATAATCATTTAACGAATATCATAATCATTTGCCAACATAAGTGTTTGAACTAGGCAGCTTTGAGCCAGGTCCCCCTAATATCAATTTTCAGAAAAGCAAAAAGGCTGTCCTTAGCGATCCATTCGGATCAAACAAGGGCAACCTCAAAGTAATTTATGCAACTCTATTGATTTCTGATAAAATATTACTTAAAGAATTTGATTGGATTGACTATAGAAATGTCATGTCAGGAGTAAGGAGTAGGCTAATGCTTTATATTATTAAATATATCTATACCTTTTTCATTCCGCCAGGACTTTTTATTACTGTTCTCGTGTTGTTTAATCTTTGGTTACGTAAAAGGGAACGAAGCGCCGCTAAGCTGTTATGGGCAGCTATTGCCTTCATCTATCTTATTTGCACGCCAATTATTGGGAACAATTTGATCGGCTACCTGGAGCATCGCTATGAACCTCCCGTCACTATTGAAGGGGATGTAATCGTTCTGTTGACCGGCGGTGCAGTAGGAAATACCCCTGATGTGGGTGGCAGCGGTAATTTAACCGGCTACACGATGAACCGGCTTGTTACGGCATATAAGCTGCACAAGAGCACGAACCTGCCGATTATCATATCCGGTGGTCAAGTTTATGAAGATA
This sequence comes from Paenibacillus sp. GCM10027630, assembly GCF_042676305.1. Taxonomy (NCBI): domain Bacteria; kingdom Bacillati; phylum Bacillota; class Bacilli; order Caryophanales; family Paenibacillaceae; genus Paenibacillus; species Paenibacillus sp. GCM10027630. Next base: position 97,440 of record NZ_JBHTGY010000030.1, read on the forward strand.
CCGGCAATGAAGGCCAAATCTGCAAACGGAACCTGCTCGCTCTAGGAGTAGCGGAGTCGTCCATATCGCTTGATGACAGAAGCCGGAACACGAAAGAAAATGCTCTAAATACAATAGAAATCATGAAGCAAAAAAACTTTACCAAGCCAGTATTAGTAACATCTGCCTTTCATATCCCAAGATCTGTAGAAAATTTCAAACAGCTTGGAGTCCTTACTGCTCCTTATCCGGCAGACTTTCTTGTACCCCGGCCCTATTCCATTACTTTAAGCGCATTTTTGCCTTCGGCTGACGGATTACAAAAAAGCTCGTTAGCTGCCAAAGAGTATTTAGGGCTGCTCGAATTGTTGGTTCACTAGCTCACCGGATAGCCTGTTTAGCAGCTAATTTTGAGACTATGGAGTTCCTAGTATTTTCTGTCCAAAAAAGCCATTCGCTTCGTGTTGCCGAAGGAATGGCTTTTCTATATAGAGGATATCAGGCTTCGGAAGAAGCAGCTATTTTATTGCCGATATAGACGGTATCTTCACCAGTAGTGTCTGTAGAAGATTCCTTCGTTTGTGTGCGGAACTGATTCTCGCTTTTTGCAATAACCACCGTAGCAACGCTGTTGCCGATCAAGTTAGTAATCGCACGAGCTTCAGACATAAAGCGGTCAACGCCAAGCAATAAAGCCATACCTTCGATAGGAATAACGTTGCCTGGAATAGCCGTTAAAGTAGCGGCCAATGTAATAAACCCGGAACCGGTAACCCCTGCCGCTCCCTTCGACGTAAGCATCAGCACGCCGAGTAGCGTCACTACTTGCAGCAACGTCAATTCAATCCCATAAGCTTGAGCGATGAACAGGGCTGCCATTGATAAGTAAATCGATGTTCCATCGAGATTAAAGGAATACCCTGTTGGAACAACCAAGCCGACAACGGACTTGGAGCAGCCATACTTCTCCAGACGTTCCATTAACCGCGGCAATGCGGATTCGGATGATGAAGTACCTAGTACAAGCAAAATTTCTTCTTTAATGAATTTGATCAAATTGAAAATACTAAAGCCATATATTCTTGCAACCAAGCCTAAAACGATAACGACAAACAAAAACATTGTAATGTAAACCGAACCCATCATTTTGCCAAGCGAGAACAGGGAGCCGACACCGAATTTTCCAATGGTATAAGCCATTGCGCCACCAGCTGCGAACGGAGAGAAACGCATAATAATACTGACAAGTCTAAAGAATACTTCATTCATTTTTTCAAAAAAATGAGTTACCGGTTTAGCTTTCTCACCAAGACCGGCCATAGCCAGACCAAACAATACGGAGAAAAACAGAACAGGAAGCATCTCTCCCTTGGCAAGCGCGCCTACAACACTATCTGGAATAACACTGACAACGAAATCCATAAACCCGTGAGGAGTATCCGACGCTTGCTTCGCGAACTTGGCAACTTCTGCAGCGCTAGCACCGACTTTACTGGTATCCATACCTGAACCCGGGCTAACCAGGTACATGACCCCGATTCCTATCGCCATTGCGAAGGTTGTAATGATTTCGAAGTATAGTACCGCTTTACCGCCGATACGGCCTACCTTTTTCATATCACCCATATTAGCAAAACCGATAACGATGGTGAAGAATACGATCGGTGCGATAACCATTTTGATCATCTTGACGAAAATATCTCCAAGTACTTTAAGCTGGACACCTACCGCCGGGAAAAATTGTCCGATCGCAATCCCAAGCACTATCGCAATCAACACTTGCACGGTCAGGTTTTTCAAATTGATTCTCATTGTAATTCCTCTCTTCTTCTGTAAAATGGGTGGAAGCTCTACAACCTTCTGTCAGAAGGCATTGGGAAGCTATAACGTTCAATCCGTTCTTCGTCCTAGAGGATGCAATCGCTTTCATGTCGATCGACCTGCTTCATCCTTCACAAACCTGAAGCACTATCCTCTGGATTTCAGAAGGTAGGGGGAAGAGTTACGCTTGCGGACTGATTGAACAGCTTAAGTATTCCTTCCATGACATCACGGCCTTTAGGATTGACCATGTCGTATCCCTTCACTTTCTTGTTCATTCCATGGACTTATGATATCGCTTACAATATGATTTGTGAATCATTTGACCTTATTGGTATTTTTGGTCTTTTTGGTCTTAAATCGATGCAAAAAAAACACCATTCTGACAAGGAAAGCTCCTCATTGTGGAATGATGCCGGATTTCAAGGGAATACTTTTTTTATAATATTGAAAGTATAAGTTTGAACCGGAGGTTCACCTTTCTAATATTGCAAGAAAAGCTACCTCCAGAACACGAATGTATCTTCATCGAAAGGGCTTCGAATAGAAGCTTTTCTTAATGCTGTGATATCACATACTTGTTGACCGGGCGTCCTATCCCATATTGGAGATCGAGACGGACCTTGCCTGACTTCTCTAGAAAGTCCAGGTATCTGCGCGCTGTAACTCGAGCTATGCCTACTCCTTCAGCCACTTCTTCCGCCGACAGAGGATGAGGATTATCTAATAAAAACAGTGTAATCTGTTTCAAAGTAATCCCTTGCAAGCCTTTGGGCAGCTGCTCTGCCGTTGCTTCTTGATCTGGGATCACCCTCGGGATGCTGACACTGCGTGTCTCGGAGCCAAACAGCAATCGGTCCAGCTCGTTTTGCGAAACGGCTCCTTCCTTTTCTAGCAAGCCTTTCATGCTGCGGTACTGCTCCAAGGCTTGTTTAACACGCTCAAATTTGAACGGCTTTATAATATAGTCTACGGCCCCATTTTGCAGCATCCGGGCAATCGTACTCTGATCGTTCGCAGCGCTAATAACCATCACATCCACAGACAGCTGCTGCCGTCGGATTTGTGTTATCGTTTCCAATCCATCCTGAAGCGGCATGAAGATGTCGAGAATAACCAAGTCAGGCTCCAGCTTTCGAAGCAGCTCCATCCCCTCCAAGCCTGTACTAGCCACACCCGTGACGATGAACCCGCTGACTCGTTCTACAAATTGCTTGTTAACCTCTTGTACCATAGGATCGTCTTCGATCAACAGCACCTTCATCAACCGTTCGCTCATGACGGACTAATCCTCCTTTTTGTTTCATCGATTCCTTCCACTGACGCTTGCATCGGAAAGGATATCATAAAAGACGTGCCTTCGTCAGGTACTGAATCCACCCTTACAGTTCCTGCTCCTTTTTGCACGATGCCTGCCAATAGATAGAGCCCTATACCACGTCCTTTAGTTCCCTTGGTCGTAAAGCCCTGTTCGAAAATACGCTGCTGAACGGCTGGGTCTATCCCCCCTCCGTTATCCTCTATGAGAATGGAAAGCACATCCTCATCCTGCTCTATGCTGATAAATACATTTTTGTCCAACTGATCCCGCTTACTCTGGAGAGCATCGAATGCATTTTCGACTAAATTACCCACAAGCACAACAAAGTCGTGATGATCAAGCCGTTCAGGGAAACGCATCAGGTGGCTTTCACGATCAATCGAAACGGTTATACCCAGCTCTTGACCGCGGCTAATTTTTCCTAACAGAAGGCCTGTTAGGCTATCGTCCTTGATGTTCTGGCTGAGAAAACGGGTAAGCTCTTCCTTCTGCTCCGTAATTTCGAATAAATAATTCAAGGCCTTATCTTTATTCCCAAGCTGAATTAATCCACCGATCGTATGCAGCTTATTCATATATTCATGATTTTGCACACGCAGTGCATCTACGAAGGTTTTTACGCCCGTCAGCTCCTCGGCGATGCGGGTTACTTCCGTACGATCCTGAAAAATAGCTACAGCGCCTACCGTCTGTCCGTTTACTTTAATCGGCACACGATTGCTCATAATATGTGCCGCGCTGACATGCAGCTCTTGATTATAGATAGGATGATTGAGATCCAGTATTTCAGGCAGCCGTGTATCCGGAATGACCTCACGAATGGACTTGCCTATTACATCGCCCTCTATTTTTAGCATTTGCTTGGCTTTATCATTAAAGATCGTTATCCGTTCATCCTTATCAATGGCGATAACTCCCTCATGCATAGCGTGAAACGTAGCGGTCCGCTCTACCAGCAGCCGGGCAATTTCGTGGGGCTCCAGCTCGAACATCTGCAGCTTAATATGCTGGGCAAGCTTCCAGGAGCCCAAAATACCGAACAGCAGCGTCAGCAGCAGAATCACATAAGCTTGCCCGCTTAAACCAAGCATCACCTGCCCGATACTCGGCAGCAGCTGCCCTACCAGAACTACGCCGACCTGAACATGGTCGGCGTTCATTACGGGCACGAAGGCGCGCAGCACCGTGCCCAGCTTCCCCTTTGCCTTGGACACGTAGCTGTGCTCGGCAAAGGCAGGCCCTTCATCGGCCCCTCCCGAAGGGGTGCCGATGATGGCTTGAACCGGGTGCGACAGCCTTACCCGGTTCTGATCCATCACAACGACGTAAGTGACGTCGTTGATGATGCGAATGCGCTCAGCCGAGGCTTGAATGGCCGGCTGCTGCTGCTGCGCGGTGATGCCTTCGGTCACCTCAGGCATCTGCGCCACCGTTCGCGCCGTCACAAGAAGCCGGCGTCCCAGCTCCTCCTCCTTCAAGCTCACAATCGACCCGACAAGAATAGTGCCGCCGATCAACAAGGAAAAAACCACGATGCTAAAAGAAAATATCGTAATTTTCCAACTAATCTTCAAACGCTGCAGCATACGTAACCTGCTTCCTTATGGTATCTTAATACCATCATACAATAAAGCAGAATGGATGCAAAAGCTCATCCCTGTACGGAACACTATTTTATCTGTAAAATAGTGGCTCTACACTAAAATCAGATCTCTTAAACAAAAAAGCCTCTCCCTTATTGGGGCAATACGAAACGAACTGGAAAACATCCCGCTAATTTCGTTCTAAATCCCTTTATCAGAGCATTTTACTGGAAAACCCACCGTTAATTGGCCTGAAACTACTTCCTGGCAAAGATAAATGCCAAATTAACGCCAGAAAATCAAGTTATATTCAATTGGTGCCACCGAATTAAGGGAATTAGATGGAGCTTTTACATCTATTCTAATATATTGAATCAGCGTGGGCTCGACCGACCACCATGCAATGGCACCAAGCCCGCTCGGGATCCGCGCGCGTTGGGTTCTTTTTCTAGTAATATCTAGTATTAACTTTCATCTAAAGAGCAAAAAAGTTTGGAGTTTCTTAAGCATTTAAATACAATATAGTTAAGAATTTAAAAACATTCATTTAAGATGGACCTATAGATAGAGACGGGCAAAAAGGAGAGGGGGGGAGACTCGGGTGAAATCTTTTTTCAGTGTTGCGGTTATTGTGGTGTTGGGTCTTGCCGTTGCTATAGTTATCGGCTTTTATCCAAGCTTTATGCAGGCTCCTGTCGTTTATGATGATGAACAGGTCGGATTTGACGAGCAGACTGTGATAAAGTTCAGTCATGTTGTCGCTGAAAACACCCCAAAGGGGTTAGCGGCTCAGGAGTTTGCCCGGCTTGTTCAGGAAAAAACAAAGGGACGCGTTAAAGTAGAGGTGTATCCCAACAGCATTTTATATGCCGAGCCGGATGAAGTAGAAGCCTTGCAAAAGGGAAATGTGCAGATGATCGCCCCTTCATTTCCCAATTTGTCCGAAGTGCTGCCGTCATGGATGGTGCTGGATTTACCATACGCCTTTCTCACACAAGAAGCAGTCCAGGAAGCATTTGAGGGCAAAATCGGTAAGCTGCTGTTCGAACAGTTAAATCAGGTTAATATGGTAGGACTCGCTTATTGGAACAGCGGCTTTAAGCAGCTTACGAGCAATAAAGGGCCGATTCTCCAGCCAGATGATCTGAAGGGACAGCATCTTAGGACGATGCGAAGCACTCTGCTTGATGCCGAGTTCCAGCTGTTAGGCGCAAAAACAACGCAGATGCCATTTAATCTTGTATATCGCGGCTTGGAAAGTGGAGCTGTAGATGGAGAGGAAAATTCCATCACCAACATTTATTCTAAAAAGTTTTTTAAAGTTCAGAAATATATGACGCTTACTAACCATGGTTATCTCGGCTATGCAGTGCTGATGAACCGCTCCTTTTGGCAAAAGCTTTCACCAGAAATTCAACAGCAAATTCAACAAGCAATGAAGGAAACGACTGCATGGGCTTACCATAATGCCATCCAGATGAATGATGAACAGTTCGAGAAAATAAAGCAGGAGTCGCAATTACAAATCAATTCATTGACAACCGAACAGCTATCAGAGTGGATGCGGGCATGGGAGCCGATCTATCCGCAGTACGAAGCGGTCATCGGGAAAGAGCTGATGGACGAAATTCGCCGATTGCGGAAAAAGTACATGCAATAATTAACCACCATGCAGGGGGATCTAACAGAAGCTCAAGCTGCCAAGCCTGACTTTTGTTGTACATTGAGCTTTTGGAAAATACAAAAAAGCTTTCAAAACCATTGGTGTGGAGATGAAAGCTTTTTGGGGGTTATGAGCTATTCAAGCTTCTCAAGGTGTACCAGGCACTGAGCCAAATCATCAGGCAGCGGCGCTTCGAACTGCATCCATTGCTTCGTGCCAGGATGTGTAAAAGCCAGCAAACAAGCATGCAGTGCATGCCGTTTCAAGCCAAATGGAGCGGAAGCTGTGGCGAGAATACTATGAGCTTTACTGGCTTCATGGGCTTCATGGGCTTCATGGGCTTCATGGGTTTCACGTGCTTCTCGGGCTTCATGGGCTTCATGCGCTTCATGCGCTTCATGCGCTGCACTCGTCTCATAGACGCCTGCAGAATCGAGTGCTGCTCCTCTCGCCTCCAAGCCGCCTTGTACGCCCACTATGCTTGGCTCATATTTGTCCAGCTTGTACAGCTTATCGCCCAACAGCGGATGTCCCAAATGCTTCATGTGCACACGGATTTGATGAGTCCGTCCGGTTTCTAGCCAAAGCCTCACCATTGTCGCTTCCCGAAACCGCCGCTCCACCTTGTAATGCGTGACCGCTGAGTATCCGCTCTCCGTCACGATCCTGATGTGCGGCTCCTCGGGGTCACGATCTATCGGCTCATTTACGGTGCCCTCATCAGCTTCCATTACTCCATGCACCAGAGCTATGTACTCCTTTTTCACCTGATGCGCCTGCATTTGCTCGGACACCTGCTGGTGGATAAAAGGATTTTTGGCCACAGCAAGCGCCCCTGATGTTTCTTGATCGAGCCTATGAATCGGACGGAACCGATAGCTTTTCCCCTGCTGCTGCCAATAATGAACGACGCCGTTCGCCAACGTATTCACATAATGTCCATGGGTCGGATGAACAATCATTCCGGCTGCCTTATTAAGCACCATCAGTTGCTCATCCTCATACAAAATATCCAGAGGGAGCTCCTGCGGCAAAATATCATCCGACTCCTCCTGAAGCATTCTGACCTCAATTACATCCCCAGCATGAACCCGAACGCTTATATATTGGCGATCACCATTAACCGTGATTCCCCGCTCCGTGAGCTTCAATCGCGATAGCAGCTTGCGAGAGAGCATCATCCGATTTTGCAAAATCGTTTTCAAATAGAAGCCTTCTTCCTCTTGAGAAACGATGTATATTAATGGTTCATAATAGGTACTCATTTGCGACGAAACACATCCGCACTACGAGCATATTCAACATCTCCCACACCGCTTCTAACGTTTGCCAGGCGTGCAACAGTGAAGAACAAATCGGACAACCGGTTCAAATAGCGGCGTACTTCTTCATTGATCGGCTGCGTCCGGGCCAGCGTAACAACCCGGCGCTCTGCGCGGCGGCATATCGTCCGGCAAACGTGAAGCGCGGAGGACGCCTGCGTGCCGCCAGGCAATATAAACTTTTTAATATCCGGCGTCTCAGCATCGTACTTGTCTATCCATGCTTCCAGTTGGTCTACCATCTCCGACTTCACTTTATAAGGGCGAAGCTCCTGCTTAAGCAATGCCAAGTCGGAACCACAGTCGAACAATTCATTTTGTATATCCAATAAGTCCGCCAGCAAATCACCAAATTTCTCCGCATCCAGAAACCCCATCGCTTGCCCTACAAAACAATTGAGCTCATCCACGGTTCCGTATGCTTCAACGCGCACATCGTCCTTGTCGACACGTCCCCCAATTACTCCGGTTTGACCGGCATCGCCAGTTCTTGTATAAATTCTCATCGTTTCGCCTCCCTACTCTTATAACCTATCATCTCATATAAACGATTCGTATCCAAATGACTTCTGACATGATCGGCTAGCCGGTCAAAAGCCGCCTCTCTGCGCTCCTGAAACCGAAGCTCCGCTTGTAAAGGTTCCCAACCGCGACTTTCGCGAATTCCATTCAGCCAACCCCGGCGAAAATCATCGCTATGCAAAATTCCATGCACATAGGTGCCCCATTGTCTTCCGTTCGTCGAAACAGCACCATCCGGATGAGCCTCCTGACCGCTACCTTCCTCCGCGATGAAGAATGGATGAGTTACCGGCTGTAAAAAGCGCGTTCGCCCCATATGAATTTCGTACCCACTTACTTGCAGCAGCGGGTTTCGGCCAGCAGCATCACTATATAAAAGAGATGTTCCTACAGCACGCACCGTCTTCTTATCAGCTGTGAACTCAGTCTCTGTCGGGAATAATCCGAGCCCAGCCGTTTCCGGATGTTCCGACTCCAGAAGATGCGGGTCCAGCAGCCGCTCTCCCATCATTTGATAGCCTGCGCAAATACCAGTGATCCAGCCGCCTCTTTGCGCGTGCTCCAGCAGCGCCTGATCAAGACCCGTTTCCCTTAAAAACAACATGTCGTCGACTGTGTTTTTGCTCCCCGGGATAATAACCGCATCCGGCCGCCCCAGCTCTTCGAGTGAACTGACATAGCGAAGGCGGACATCTTTTTCGTAGAACAGCGGATCAACATCGGTAAAGTTAGAGAGCCTCGGCAAACGAATCACTGCTATATAGAGCAGCTGCATGTCCTGTCCTTCAGACGCACCTTGAGAAGCACCTGCATAATTATTACCATCGCTGCTTCCAAAAGCACCCGTTGCAAGCTTGCGATCCAACGAAGCCGAATCCTCATCCTCCAGCTCCAGATTGGGCAGATACGGAATGACTCCCAGCACCGGCTTGCCGGTCCTCTGCTCGAGCCAATCAAGGCCTGGCTTGAGCAAGGTTACGTCTCCTCGAAACTTGTTAATGATGAAGCCCTTCACACGATCTCTTTCCTCAGGTGTAAATATTTCCATCGTACCGAGCAATGAGGCAAACACGCCTCCCCGATCAATATCAGCCACCAATACTACAGGAGCATCCGCCCAACCAGCTAATCGCATATTGACAATATCGCGATCTTTCAGATTAACTTCTGCCGGACTCCCAGCCCCTTCCAGCACAACCACCTGATAAGCGGAACGCAATCGGACAAGTGCATCCTTAACGATCGTCTCCGCCTCGGACAAATATTTTTCACGATATGTTCTGGCGTCAAAATCACGATATGGCTTACCATGCACAACTACCTGCGAAACCATATCCTTTTTCGGCTTAAGCAAAATAGGATTCATATCGGTTGTGGCCGCAATACGGCACGCATCCGCCTGCATCCCTTGCGCCCTTCCAATTTCTTTGCCATCGGCAGTAACGTAAGAGTTTAGCGACATGTTTTGTGATTTGAACGGGGCAACACGCAGACCATCCTGTAATAAAATTCTGCACAGCGCAGTTACAAGCAAGCTTTTTCCTGCATCCGAGGATGTCCCCTGCACCATCAAGGTTGGAGCGAGAGATGAGCCGACAGCTTCTTGAAGCATGTCATTCTGCTGCTGCCCATGCCCGGTCGACAGAGTCACTTGGGCAGCATGGTCACCTGCTATTTGCTCAAGCTGCCGCAAGCCACCCAACACCTCAAGTGATGCTCGAAGCTCCTTGATCATCCGTTCGTTATGCTCTCTCAGTCGTATCGCTACACGAACATACGAGTTATCCAAACCTGGAAATAGGGATGCGTCACGGATCAAAATCCCCCTTTTCCCCATTTCTGCCTGCAAATCCTGCACAGTAATTTTTAACTGCTTAGTCGAAAATAATAAATAATTCGTATCGCTCGGCGTTACGATAAGCCCCAGTTCACTTAAACTGTTGGTCAGCCATGGACGTTCTGCAGCCAGCCACTCATGCGTTCGGCGCTCGTAATCATGATCATCCAATACCGACGCTCCTATCAGTTGGGCCATTGTATTAACACTCCACTGCACCTGCTGATGCTGCATTTCCCTAATCCTGTCTGGATGTGCCACTATAAAACCAAGCCGCAGCCCGGGTATCGAATAAAACTTCGTCATAGAACGAATAACCATCAGCTGGCGAGATTCAGACGCTTTTCGAATCATTGTCAGGCGATTCTCTTCAGGATGAAAATCGATAAAGGCTTCGTCCAGAATAACCGGTTTCTCCGCTGCAGCCAGACGTTCAAGCACTGGAGCTTGCAAAAGACGGCCAGTCGGATTATTAGGTGATCCTAGAAACAATAGATCCGCTATTGCCAATGCCTGCTCGACATCTGCCTCCTGAAGCAGAAAATCATGGCTAGCCTGCAGTGGAATTTCGTATATAGCTCCATTCGTTTTTTGCACTGCTTCCTCATACTCCGAGAAAGAAGGTCGAGCCAGAGCCGTAACTCCCGGCCGCAGGACACGCACCGCCAAATCTATCAGCTCCGCAGCACCGTTACCGACCAGAATGGCTTCCATAGGCACCCTATATTTTGCTGCCAGCTTGGTGCGCAGCTCCCTCACAGCAGGATCCGGATAGGCAACTATATCGCGCCACCGCTCCCGTAATATAGTTTCTGCGGCAGCTGGCGGTCCAAGAGGATTCATGTTCGAGCTGAAATCAAGAAACGCGTCCTTACTTATTCCAAATGTTTCAGCAGCGGTCCACAAATCACCGCCATGCCCGTACCGTTCCAGCATGAAGTTTCCCCTCCTAAAAGCCTTACCCTATTTTTCATTATCGAACTGTAATATACAAAATAAGCAGCAGCACTGCTTCCAACAATTCATTCATGGCCCCGTATGTATCTCCTGTTAATCCACCCAGCTTGCGGCTCAAGTAAATGCTTATGAGTACACCGGACAATACAGTACCAATCGCAGCAGCACCAATAATCAACAGCCCGTCCAATGACAAAATCCCCCCATCCGACAGCCAGACCAGTGCAAAAGACAGCAGCAACGCAAGCAAGGTATGAAAAATCAAATGCTTAACACTTAGTCCACGAAAAAAGGAACCGATCCCCCGGCTCGTTTGCCCTTGTCTAGCATAGGGCCACTTAGCTATCGCCACGACCATGTACCAACGGCTCCACAATAATGCAAGCGGAAGGATGAACATAAATGTATGATGCGGCAGGGTCAGCCATTGCTGCAGCAATGTCCATTTAACCAGCAGGAGCAATACGCAAGCAATAACACCCATCGCACCCACCCTGCTGTCCTTCATAATCTCCAGCATCTGTTCTCTAGGTCGGTGGCTTAGGATACCATCAGCGGTGTCCATCAAACCATCGAGATGCAGCGCGCCTGTCAAACTAACCCACACGAGGAGCAGTAGTGCAGCATTAACACTGGAACCAAGCCCGAGCCCAGCGGCTAACAGTAAATCCCCTTGCAGCAGTTCCCCTGTAAAACTTATCAGCAGTCCAAGCACCATTCCTACCAGTGGATAAAAGATGACACTGCGCCGGAATAAAGAATCCGTATAGTCCAGCTTTACGGGTATGGGCAGCCGAGTTAGAAATTGAAAGGCGGCTGCGCAGCCCGCTAATCCTTTTACAACCAAGTCCAGCATAATGCGCACATCAGCCCCCCTGCAATTAAAAAACTTACACCGTACAGCATATGAACCGTAAGAATAATATCCTCCTTGCACCTTTCCCGAAGCGGCCATCCCATTCTCGCACGTTCACTTGTCCGCCCGTGATAGACATTGATGCCTCCAAGCTCGATGCCTAAGGCGCCCGCTACTGCTGATTCAGGTATGCCGCTGTTGGGACTCGGATGCAGCCGGGCAAACTTGCGAATCGCGCGGGCAGCCCGCGCAGCAGAGCAGCCTTGCCGCAGAGCAGCCGTACATACAAGCAAGCAGCCTGTCAATCTTGCCGGAAGCCAATTCATCACATCATCCCAACGTGCTGAGGCCCATCCGAAATATAAATATTTTTCATTTTTATAGCCGACCATAGAATCCAAAGTATTGGCCCCACGGTACAGCATAGCAAGCGGCGCTGCGCCTAATAAAGCATAAAACAACGGAGATACGACGGCATCCACCGTATTTTCAGCTACCGTCTCTACTGTTGCGCGGGTGATCTCCGGCTCATCAAGCTTTGAGGTGTCCCTTCCGACGATATAGCCTACATACTTCCGCGCTTCATCCATTCGCCCTTCACGAAGCGGACGATACACCTTCATAGCTGCGTCTTTCAGCCCTTTGACAGCAATTGTCGTGGCAATGAACCACGTATTTATGGCATAACCGATCCATGGATGGATCTGGTGAGCGAGCCACAGCAGCAGCCACATTACAGAAAAAACAATTAGCAATGTCAAAACGGTTAATACCACACCACGGCGTCGTAATGAACCAGGCGAAGCCGCGTTTATGTCAGATGGGAGCAGCCTGGATTCAACCCAGCTTATCCATTGCCCTATTCGGATAACCGGATGCGTTGGCCAGCGCGGGTCCCCTATAATTAAATCTATTATAATTGCGGCCAACAGCATAACTGCGCTCTCCTGCCAAGAATAAAACAACAACTTATTCCCCACCCGCCTGCTTACTTGTGCTTCTTGTCGGCTTAGCGTTTAGCTAACATCAAATCGATCGCTGCCAATCTGCCAGTGCAACTCACTACCTAATTTACATCGTTCTATGTTCTATGTTCTATGTTCTATGTTCTAGGTTCGTTGTTTTTTGTTCTTTGTTCTTTGCTCTTTGTTCTTTGCTCTTTGTTCTTTGCTCTTTGTTCTTTGTTCTTTGTTCTTTGCTCTTTGTTCTTTGTTCTTTGTTCTTTGTTCTAGCTTCAGCCCTCGTCTGAACTTACTTTCAACTTTTTATCAAGTTCGAGCAGAACCCTATTATAAACTTATATACATAATATCTAAGCTTTAATCCCCTTTGGTCTCCTGCCTCAGAACTCATAGCGGATGCTTTTCAACTCTACCGGAATTCCTGCTGTAACAAGAAACACCTTATCCGCTTCCCGGGCCAATAGTTGGTTCATCCTGCCAGACAAATCGCGGAACTGGCGCCCCAGCTTATACTCGGGAACCAGACCATAACCTACCTCATTGGTAACCAATACCAAATGCCTCACTTCATCCGCTGCATACTGACGGCATACACTATTCAGTTCGTCTAGCAGCGCATGCAGCCGCTCTTCCATATCTGTATTCTGCTCATACTGCAGCAGCCAATTTGACAACCATAGAGTCAGACAATCTACGAGGATGACTGGCTCTTGGTCTAATTTTCGATTGCCTTCACCTCCAAGACCTATATCAGCAGCACTAGTATCGTCGATGTGCAGTTCTTGAAGTATTTTGGCTAATGCATATGGCTCCTCTATCGTTGTCCAGCTAAAGCCTCCGCTGTCTCGCTGAAGCTTGTGCAATCCGATTCTTGCTCTCATCTCTTCATCATAGGCTTGCGCTGTTGCTATGTATTTGCCCTGCTGCCCCAACCTGGAGCTATACAGCTCAGCGAAAGAGCTTTTGCCGCTTCGGGCACCGCCTGTTACCAGTATGAGCATGGTGTAACCTCCCTAAGAGCTTTGCCACAAGGCAAAGCTTTTTTCGTTAGCACGGATTATTGCTCGGATGGAGCTTGGGATACCCCTGCACTTGCGAATGTTGCCATTTCTTTCATTACTCTGACTGAAGCCTCGATCAGCGAAAATGCAAGGACGGCTCCGGTGCCCTCGCCAAGTCGCATATCCATCCGCAGCATAGGCGACAAGCCAATTGCTTCGAGTAATCGAGCATGTCCCTGCTCGTGAGAAAGATGCGAAGCAATTATGTAGGATGTGCTTTGTGGTGAAATTCGGCTTGCCACCAGTGCGGCCGCTGACGAAATGAAGCCGTCGATCACTACAGGTCTGCGATAAATTGCCGCACCAAGGATCACCCCGGTTAGCCCTGCAATTTCCAAGCCGCCCAATTTGGCAAGCACATCCAAAGGATTGTTAGCATCTGGATTATTGATCTCAATTGCCCGTTCAATAACTTCTTGCTTGTGTCTCAGCATATCATTGTCGATACCCGTACCTCGACCTACTGCACCTGCCACATCCGTGCTCGTTAGCACGGCAAGCATAGCAGAGCTTGCCGTCGTATTCCCGATGCCCATTTCTCCGGTAGCAAACAAGGTGTAGCCGTCATCAACCAGTTCTTTCACTAGGTTGATTCCGATGTGGATAGCTTCTAGAGCCTCTTGCTCCGTCATTGCTGGTCCACGCATCATATTGCGCGTTCCTTTACGCACCTTGCGCGAATACAGCTGTGGATGCTCCAAATCGGCATTAACGCCGATATCCACACAAACCACATCTGCACCGGCCTGACGCGCCAGCACATTAACCGCTGCGCCTCCGCTCAAGAAATTAAGCACCATCTGAGGTGTTACTTCCGCTGGGAATGCGCTAATACCCTCCTCACAAACTCCGTGGTCACCCGCCATGACGATGACTGCCTTCTTACCAAGCTCCGTAATCGTCTCTCCAGTAATTCCAGCGAGCTGTTGTGCTGTATCCTCCAGTTTGCCCAGACTTCCAGGGGGCTTGGTCAATTGGTCTAAATGGCGCCCTGCTGCCGCTATCGCCTCTTGATCTAACGGTTTTATTTCCTTCAATAAATGATTTAATGATTGAAGCATCTACCTTTTTCCCCTCTCATGAACTATCTATCAATCTTTCATATTCTATCTATCATTCTCTATCCTTCTTCGTGATTATTCAGCCAAAGATCAAAAATCAAGCTTTAGAAAATTTGATTGCGAAAAGCTATAAATTTAAGTGATATGAAACAATTACATGGAAAACCTCCACTAGCGTTGCATCAGACCTTACACATCATCAACTTTGTAAATCATCGTGTGAAAATTCACAAAGTTTTTCCATGACATAGTTAAAACACAACCCCACCTA